>DASXJE010000147.1 GCA_036497565.1 Mycobacteriales bacterium | reverse complement strand
CGGCGTAATGCCGCAGACGGTGGAGGCCATCAACCACGCGCAAGCGGCTGACGTTCCAATCGTGGTGGCCGTGAACAAGATCGACAAGGAGGGCGCCGATCCCGGCAAGATCCGGGCCCAGCTGACCGAATACGGCCTCGTTGCCGAGGACTTCGGCGGCGACACGATGTTCGTCGACGTATCGGCCAAGCAGCGGATCAACCTGGACGGGTTGCTGGAGGCCGTACTGCTCACCGCGGACGCGGCCCTGGACCTGCGCGCCAACCCCGAGCAGGACGCTCAGGGTGTCGCGATCGAGGCGCACCTCGACCGTGGCCGTGGTGCCGTGGCGACGCTGCTCGTGCAGCGCGGCACGCTCCACGTCGGCGACTCGGTGGTGGCCGGCGACGCGTTCGGCCGGGTGCGGGCGATGTTCAACGATGCCGGCGTCTCGGTACAGGAGGCCACTCCGGCGGCCCCGGTCCAGGTGCTCGGTTTCACCTCGGTGCCCGGCGCCGGCGACTCGTTCCTGGTCGTCGACGAGGACCGGGTGGCCCGGCAGATCGCCGAACGGCGGTCCGCACGGGAGCGCAACGCGCAGCTGGCGGCCAACCGCCGGCGGGTGTCGCTCGACGACCTCGAGCGGGCGCTGAAGCAGGGCGCCATACAGGAGCTGAACCTCATCCTCAAGGGTGATGGCTCCGGCTCGGTGGAGGCCCTCGAGGACGCGCTGCTCAAGATCGACGTGAGCGAGGACGAGGTCCAACTCCGGATCATCGGACGGGGCGTCGGCGCGATCACGGAGAACGACGTCAACCTGGCGATCGCCTCCGATGCGGTCATCATCGGCTTCAACGTCCGGCCCGAGGGCAAGGCGCGGGAGGCGGCCGACCGCGAGGGCGTCGACGTGCGCTATTACTCGGTCATCTACCAGGCGATCGACGAGGTCGAGGCCGCCCTCAAGGGCATGCTCAAGCCCGAGTACGAGGAGGCGCAGCTCGGCACCGCCGAGGTCCGGGAGGTCTTCCGGGTCCCGCGGGCCGGCAACGTCGCCGGTTCCCTGGTCCGCTCCGGCGAGATCAGGCGCAACAGCAAGGCGCGTCTGGTCCGGGACGGCACCGTCGTCGCGGACAACCTGACGGTCGACTCGCTGAAGCGGTTCAAGGATGACGCGACCGAGGTCCGCGAAGGGTACGAGTGCGGTATCGGTCTCGGGTCGTACAACGACATCAAGGTCGGCGACATCATCGAGACCTTCGAGCTGCGCGAGAAGCCGCGCACCTAGCAGTGACTGGACGGTGCTGTGTTTACCGGGACGCTGGTCGCTGACCTGCTGCTCGGTGATGTGCACTCGCTGAAGGGCAAGCGCAGCATCGTCCGACCCTTGCTCGCCGAACTTCGGCGGCGGTTCTCCGTAGCCGTCGCCGAAGTCGGCGGGCTCGATCTGCACCGACGCGCCGTCGTCGGAGTTGCCGTGGTCGCCGCGGACGCCGAGCATGTGCGAGACGTCCTCGACGGCTGCGAGCGGCTCGTGGCCGGGCGTCCGGAAGTGGAGGTGCTGTCGGTCCATCGCCGGCTGTTGGCCGATGGCGATTAGGCGGGCTCCATCGGCGGCTGTTGGCCGATGGCGACTGAGGTGACGCGCGCAGTGCGTGGCGACGACGGAAGGAGTGACCGACATGGTTGATCACCAGCGGGCCCGGAGGCTTGCCGTCCGAATCCGGGAGATCGTCGCGACGTTGCTGGAGAACCGGGTCAAGGACCCGCGCCTGGGAATGGTCACGGTCACCGACGCAAAGCTCACCGGTGACCTGCACGACGCCACGCTCTTCTACACGGTCTACGGCGACGACACGGCGCGCGCGGAATGCGCGGCGGCACTCGAGAGCGCCAAGGGTGTCCTCCGTTCGGAGGTCGGCCGCCAGATCGGCGTGCGCTTCACGCCCACCTTGACGTTCGTCGCCGACGAGGTGCCGGACAACGCCCGGCACATCGACGAGTTGCTCGCAGTCGCCCGGTCCGCCGACGCGGATCTGCAACGGGTGCGGGCCGGCGCACGGCCGGCCGGCGACGCCGACCCGTACCGCCACCCGGAGCAGGACGACACCGACGACGCCTCCCTGGACGCCGCGAGCGGCGACCGGGGGTGACCGACGCCGCGGAATCGCCGCGGCCGCCGCTCGAGCAGGACTGGACCGCGGCGGTCGGCGCCCTGACGGGAGCACGCAGCGTCGTCCTCGCCTGTCACGTGACGCCGGACGGTGATGCCCTCGGCAGCATGCTCGGGTTGGCGCTCGCGTTGCGCCGACGCGGGGTCGCGGTCATCCCGAGCTTCTCCGAGCCGTTCGTCGTACCCGACTCGCTGCAGGTCGTGCCCGGGCGGAACCTGCTCGTCCCGCCCGACCAGGTGCCGGTCGAACCCGACGTCCTCGTCACCCTCGACACCGGGAGCGTCGACCGGCTCGGCATGCTCGCCGACCGGGTGGCCGCTGCCGGCGAGGTCATCGTCATCGACCATCACCGCACCAACACCGGCTACGGCTCGCTGCACCTGGTCGACGTCACGGCCGCGGCGACCGCGGTCCTCATCGCCGATCTTGTCGAACGGCTCGGCGTCCCCCTCGATGCGGAGATCGCGGCGTGTCTCTACGTCGGGCTCTCCAGCGACACGGGGTCCTTCCGGCACGCCGGGACGACGCCCGAGGTGCACCTTCTCGCGGCCCGGTTGCTCGCCACCGGGATCCGGCCGGATGTCATCAGCCGGTCGCTGTTCGACTCGCACCCGGCGCAGTGGCTCGCGATGCTCGCCGACACGATCGGCCGCGCCCGGGTCGAGCCGGCGGAGGTCGATGGTCTCGGCCTGGTGTGGACCTCCGTCCTGCTCGCCGACCTGCTCGACCGGGGCCTCGGGCTCGACCAGGCGGAGAGCGTCATCGACGTGGTCCGCACCGTCCGGGAGGCCGAGGTCGCCGTGGTGTGCAAGGAGCTGTCGGACGGATCGTGGGCGGTGTCGACCCGTTCCGCCGGGCGGGTCGACGTCGGCGCGGTGTGCGTCGGTCTCGGCGGCGGCGGGCACCGGTTCGCGGCCGGCTACACCGGGCACGGCCCGATCGACAAGGTGGTCGACGAGCTGCGGACGGCACTGCGGCACGCGCCCCACCTCCCGGGGTGACGACGGTGGCTACCGCAGGCCTGGTCGTCGTGGACAAGCCGGCCGGGCTCACCTCCCACGACGTCGTCGCCCGGCTCCGCCGGCTGATCGGCACCCGCCGGGTCGGTCACGCCGGCACGCTTGACCCGATGGCCACCGGCGTGCTGGTCGCGGGGATCGACCGCGGCACCAAGCTGCTCGGTCACCTCGCCGGCGGGGACAAGTCCTACCGGGCGACGATCCGGCTTGGCCAGGCCACGACCACCGACGACGCCGAAGGCGACGTACTCGGGGCCGACGAACTTGGGGCCGACGAAGCCGGGGGCGCATCGGCCGACGACGTCGACGACGCACGGATCCGTGCGCTGCTGAACGGCGTCGTCGGGGAGTTCGACCAGGTGCCGTCCTCGGTGAGTGCGGTGAAGGTCGACGGCCGGCGGGCCTACGCCCGGGTCCGGGCCGGCGAGACGGTGGAGCTGGCCGCCCGGCGGGTGTCCGTCGCCCGACTCGATCTGCTCGCGGTACGGCGGCCCGCGGCCGGTCTGCTCGACGTCGACGTCGACCTCGACTGCTCGTCGGGCACCTACGTCCGGGCGATCGCCCGCGACCTGGGCGCCGAGCTGAAGGTGGGTGGGCACCTGACGGCGCTGCGGCGTACCCGGGTCGGCGTGTTCGACCTCGGGCACGCGGCGACGCTGGAGGCACTGGCCGAGGCCGGCGCAAGCGATGCGGATCCGGTGCGGATCGGGCTCGACGCGGCGGTGGCCATGGCTTTCGACCGGCGGGACGTCGACGGTGAGCAGGCCCGGGTGCTCGGCCACGGTGGCGCGCTCGAACCCTGGGGCCGGCCCGGCCCGTACGGCGTCTTCGGTCCGGACGGCCGGGTCATCGCACTGATGGCCGAACGCGATGGGGCGGCCCGCCCCGTCGTCGTCCTCCGGCCGGCCTGATCTGGCAGGCTGGCAGCGGACACCCGGCGGCGACGTCAGGCGAGGAGGACACGCGGTGCAGCGGTGGCGAGGAGTGGACGGCACCCCGAGCGGATGGGGCCGCTGTGTGGTGACCATCGGGGTCTTCGACGGCGTTCACCGCGGCCACCAGCAGATCATCGGCCGGGCGGTCGCCCGGGCCCGCGACACCGGCCTGCCCTCGGTCGTGATCACCTTCGACCCGCACCCGAGCGAGGTGGTCCGCCCCGGCAGCCATCCGCCGCGGCTCACGTCGCGCGCCCGCCGGGCTGAGCTGTTCGAACAGCTCGGGGTCGACGTCATGTGCGTGCTGCCGTTCACCGTGGAGTTCAGCCGCCTGCAGCCGGCGGAGTTCGTGCACCAGGTGCTGGTCGAGCACCTGCACGCGGCGGCGGTCGTCGTGGGGGAGAACTTCCGGTTCGGCCACAAGGCGTCCGGCGACGTGTCGACCCTGCGGGCGCTGGGCGCCAGCTTCGGGTTCGCCACCGAGGCCGTCCCGCTCATCACCGATGACGACATGGCGTTCTCCTCCACCTATGTCCGGTCCTGCATCGACGCCGGCGACGTCGCGGCCGCGGCCAGGGCGCTCGGCCGCGACCACCGGATCGAGGGCATCGTCGTGCGCGGGGCGGGTCGCGGGCGCAAGCTCGGCTATCCCACCGCCAACCTGCGGCTCGAGCAGTACACCGCGGTGCCTGCGGACGGCGTCTACGCCGGCTGGGTGATCCTTGACGGCCGCCGGTTGAAAGCCGCCATCTCGGTCGGCACCAACCCGACCTTCGAGGGGCGGGTCCGCACCGTCGAACCGCACATCCTGGACTTCGACGAGGACATCTACGGCGAACCGATGGCGGTGGAGTTCACCGCCCGGCTGCGGCCGATGGAGCGCTTCGACCGGGTCGACGACCTCATCGCCGCGATCGACCGCGACGTGGCGGCGACCCGCACGATCCTGCGGTGATTCGCCCGACCGGCCGCGGGCTTGCTACCCTGCGGTAGCGCCGAGATGCTCGGTGTGTGCCAGCTGCCCGTGTGATGAAGACCGCGGGCCACACCAGTACCCACGAGGAGACCCGTGCCGCTCGCCAGCGATACCAAGAAGCAGATCATCACCGACCACGCCACCGGCGACGCCGATACCGGCTCACCCGAAGTACAGGTGGCCCTGCTCACCCGGCGGATCGCCGACCTCACCGAGCATCTCAAGCTGCACAAGCACGACCACCACAGTCGCCGCGGCCTGCTGCTGCTCGTCGGCCGCCGCCGCCGGCTGCTGAAATACCTGCAGAAGACCGACATCGGCCGCTACCGCGCGCTCATCGAGCGCCTCGGTCTGCGGCGATGACCAGGAGGGGAGCGGCCTTTGTCGCTCCCCTCGCCCGTACGGCGACCCGCCGGACGGGTGACCGACCCGAGCCGGAGTGCTCGACGCGGAGCACCCTGTGTCGACCGGTCCTCGGTAGTGGCGCTCGGAGACACATCCGAGCGCTTCGATCGAAGACCGGCGCACGAGGGAAGTCCCGACGTCACCTCCGGTGAGGGACAGCTGAAGGGACGTTTTACCCGTGTCGGAAATCACCGTTCACGAAAGCACCGCCACGATCGACAACGGGAGCTTCGGCACCCGTACCGTCCGATTCGAGACCGGCCGACTGGCCCGGCAGGCCGGCGGCTCCGCCGTCGCCTACCTCGACGACGACACCATGGTCCTGTCCACCACGACCGCGTCGAAGGCTCCCAAGGAGCAGTTCGACTTCTTCCCGCTGACGGTCGACGTCGAGGAGCGGGGCTACGCCGCCGGCAAGATCCCCGGTGGCGTGTTCCGCCGCGAGGGCCGGCCCAGCCAGGACGCGATCCTCACCTGCCGGCTCATCGACCGCCCGCTGCGCCCGTCGTTCGTCAAGGGCCTGCGTAACGAGGTCCAGGTCGTCGAGACCGTCATGTCGCTGCGCCCCGGGGAGTTCTACGACGTCCTCGCGATCAACGCGGCCGGTCTGTCGACCCAGCTCGCCGGCCTGCCGTTCAACGGCCCGGTGGGGGGTACCCGCGTGGCCCTGATCGACGGCCAGTGGATCGCCTTCCCCAACGCCGAGCAGCTCGAGCGGGCGACCTTCAACATGGTCGTCGCGGGCAAGACGCTCGCCGACGGCGACGTCGCGATCATGATGGTCGAGGCGGAGGCGACCGAGGCCACGGTGGCGCTGGTGGCCGGCGGGGCGACCGCGCCGACCGAGCAGGTCGTCGCGGAGGGCCTGGAGTCGGCCAAGCCGTTCATCAAGGCGCTCTGCGACGCGCAGGCTGAGCTCGCGGCCAAGGCGGCCAAGCCGACCGCCGACTTCCCGGTCTACCCGGAGTACGCCGACGACTCCTACGCCGCGGTCGCCGACACCGTGACCGACGAGCTCACCGCCGCGCTGACCATCGCCGGCAAGCAGGAGCGCGAGGCCGAGATGGACCGGATCAAGGCGGTCGCCAAGGAGCGGCTGGCCGAGCGGTTCCCCGGCCGGGAGAAGGAGATCAGCGGGGCCTACCGCGCCCTCACCAAGAAGCTCGTGCGGCAGCGCATCCTGCGCGACAAGGTGCGGATCGACGGGCGCGGCGCGACCGACATCCGGCGGCTCGCCGCCGAGGTCGAGGTGCTGCCGCGGACCCACGGCTCGGCACTGTTCGAGCGCGGGGAGACCCAGATCCTCGGAGTGACCACGCTGGCCATGCTCTCCATGGAGCAGCGCGTCGGCCTGACCCTCGCCGAGGACACCACCAAGCGCTACATGCACAACTACAACTTCCCGCCGTACTCCACCGGTGAGACCGGCCGGGTCGGCCAGCCGAAGCGGCGCGAGATCGGGCACGGCGCGCTCGCCGAGCGGGCCCTGCTCCCGGTGCTGCCGGGCAAGGAGGAGTTCCCCTACGCGATCCGGCAGGTGTCGGAGGCACTCAGCTCCAACGGGTCGACCTCGATGGGCTCGGTCTGCGCGTCCACGATGTCGCTGTGGAACGCCGGCGTGCCCCTGAAGGCGCCGGTCGCCGGGATCGCGATGGGACTGGTCTCCGACGAGGTGGACGGCAAGACCGAATACCTCGCGCTGACCGACATCCTCGGTGCCGAGGACGCCTACGGCGACATGGACTTCAAGGTCGCGGGCACCAAGCAGTTCGTCACCGCGCTGCAGTTGGACACCAAGCTCGACGGCATCCCGTCCGACGTGCTGGCCGGTGCCCTGACGCAGGCCCGGGACGCCCGGCTGCACATCCTCGACGTGATGCTCGAGGCGATCGACGAGCCCGACGAGATGTCGCCGTACGCGCCGCGGATCACCACGCTGAAGATCCCGGTCGACAAGATCGGTGAGCTGATCGGGCCCAAGGGCAAGATGATCAACGGCATCCAGGACGAGACGGGCGCCAGCATCACGATCGAGGACGACGGCACGATCTACGTCGGCGCCGCGGACGGCGACTCCGCCCAGGCCGCGATCGACCGGATCAACGCCATCGCCAACCCGCACATGCCGCAGGTGGGGGAGCGCTTCCTCGGCACGGTGGTCAAGACCACCGCGTTCGGCGCCTTCGTCTCGCTGCTGCCGGGCCGCGACGGTCTGGTGCACATCAGCAAGTTGGGCCGCGGCAAGCGCATCGGCAAGGTCGAGGACGTCGTCAACGTCGGTGACAAGCTGCGGGTGGAGATCGCCGAGATCGACGGCCGCGGCAAGATCAGCCTCGTGCCCGCCGACGCCGACGCCACGCAGGAGCCGGCTTCCGCTTCGGCGAGCTGACCTTCTCCGTGCCGGACACCCCCGCGCTCGTGCAGCGCCCGGGCACCACCCGCACGCTCGAGCACGGGCCGGACGGTGGCGCGGTGCGCCGTACCGTCCTGCCCGGCGGGCTGCGGGTGGTGACCGAGTCGATGCCGGGCGCGCGGTCGGCGTCGCTCGGGGTGTGGGTCGGCGTGGGGTCGCGGGACGAGACGCCGAGCCTCGCCGGCACGTCCCACTACCTCGAGCACCTGCTCTTCAAGGGCACAAAGCGGCGCGGTCCGCTGGAGATCTCGTCGGCCCTCGACGCGGTGGGCGGTGAGCTGAACGCGTTCACCGCGAAGGAGCACACCTGCTACTACGCCCACGTCCTGGCCGACGACCTGCCGCTGGCGGTGGACGTCGTCTGCGACGTCGTCACCCGGGCGTTGATCGCCCCGCGCGACGTGGAGGGCGAGCGTGGGGTGATCCTCGAGGAGATCGCCATGCGCGACGACGACCCGGCCGACGTCGTGCACGACGGCTTCACCGGGGCGCTGTTCGGCGACACTCCGCTGGGCCGGCCGGTGATCGGGACGGTCGACAGCGTCGCGGCTCTGCGGCGGGACCAGATCGCCGGCTACTACCGGCGCCGCTACCGTCCGCCGACGATGGTGGTCGCGGCCGCCGGCCGGGTCGATCACCGCGCCGTGGTCCGGTTGGTGCGCAAGGCGTTCGGACCGCTTGCCGACGGCGACGACGTACCGGTTCCCTACCGCGCGGGCGCCGGGCCGGCCCGCCGCCGTCCCGCGACGGCGGTATCGGTGGTGCACAAGGAGACCGAGCAGGCCAACGTGATGCTCGGCACCTTCGGTCTGGCCCGTCGCGACGAGCGCCGGTTCTCCCTCGGTGTCCTCAACGCCGCGCTCGGCGGCAGCGCCAGCTCCCGGCTCTTCCAGGAGGTCCGGGAGAAGCGCGGGCTGGTCTACTCGATCTACTCCTACGCCGGCCAGTACGCCGACGCCGGCAGCTTCGGGGTCTACGCCGGGTGTGCGCCGGGCAAGATCCATGACGTGCTCGCGATCGTGCGCGAGCAACTCGAAGACATCGCCGCGCACGGACTCACCGACGAGGAAGTGGCCCGCGGGAAGGGGCAGCTGCGGGGCGCATTGGTCCTCGGCCTGGAGGACGTCGAGTCCCGGATGATCCGGGTCGGCAAGGGCGAGCTCTCCTACGGCGCGATCCTCGAGGTCGACGACCTGCTCGGCCACGTCGACGCGGTCACCCCGGACTCGGTGCGCGAGATCGCCGCCGACGTGCTCAATCGCCCGATGTGCCTATGCGCCGTCGGACCTTTCGACGATCATGGCTTCGACCACTACGTGGACGGCAACGGTGAAGGACGGAGCGCAGATGACTGAGCCGGTGCGGGTGGGCGTACTCGGGGCCCGTGGACGCATGGGCGCGGAGACCTGCCGGGCGGTCGACGCGGCACCGGACCTCGACCTGGTCGCGATGGTCGACGCCGGCGAGTGGCTGTTCAGCGTCGCCGACGCGGGCGCGCAGGTCGTCGTCGACTTCACCCATCCCGACGTCGTGATGGACAACATCCGGTGGTGCGTCGACGAGGGCATCAGCGTCGTCGTCGGCACGACCGGCTTCGACGAGGCGCGCCTCGAAACCGTCCGCGGCTGGCTGTCCAAGGCACCGGGGCTCGGGATCATCATCGCCCCCAACTTCGCGGTCGGCGCGGTGCTGAGCATGCGGTTCGCCCGGGAGGCGGCCCGGTTCTTCGAATCGGCGGAGATCGTCGAGCTGCACCATCCCAAGAAGGTCGACGCCCCCAGCGGTACGGCGGCCCGGATCGCCGGGATCATCTCCGAGGCCCGGGCCGCATCCGGTCTGGGCGCGGCGCCGGACGCGACCTCGCAGGGTCTGGCCGGGGCGCGCGGCGCGGACGTCGGCGGGGTGGCGGTGCACTCGGTCCGGCTGTCCGGCCTCGTCGCCCACCACGAGGTGCTCTTCGGCACGGCCGGGGAGACCCTCACCATCCGGCACGACTCGCTGGACCGGTCGTCGTTCATGCCCGGTGTGCTGCTCGCCGTCCGCGCCGTACTGTCCCGGCCCGGGCTCACCGTCGGCATCGAACCCCTGCTCGGCCTGCCCGACTGAGCCCGACCCGACTGAGCCCGACCCGACTGAGCCCAGCCTCCGTCGGTGACAGGATGATGGCGTGGGTGCCGACGACAACGCCGTACTCCGGCGGCTGCTCGACGTCGCGCTCGCCGCGGCGGGCGAACCCCGCTCGGACCGGGTGCTGCGGCTCGTCGTCGACGCCGCCCGCGACCTGGTCGGCGCGCACTACGCCGCGATCGGGGTGCCCGACGGCGCCGGCGGTTTCGCGACTTTCCTGACCGCGGGGATCGACGGGGCGACCTGGAAGGCGATCGGCGCACTGCCGCGCCAGCACGGACTGCTCGGCGTCCTGCTCCGTGAACCGGCCACCGTGATGATCGAGGACATCCGCACCGACCCGCGCTTCGCCGGCTGGCCGTCCGCCCATCCCGACATGGCCGCGTTCCTCGGCGTACCGATCGCCGCGGGCGGAGAGATCCTCGCCGAGCTCTACCTCACCGACCGCGCCGACGGGTCGTCCTTCACCATCGAGGACCGGCGTCTGGTCGAGACCCTCGCGGCGCACGCCGCGTTGGCGCTGGCCAACGCGCAGCGGGTCGAGCGCACCCGGGAGCTGGCCGTGGCGCAGGAACGCACCCGGCTCGCCCGCGACCTGCACGACTCGGTGACCCAGACCCTGTTCGGCCTGACCCTGACCGCGGAGAGCGCGACCCACCTCGCCGAGGGCGTCGACCCGCGGCTGGCCACCCAGATCGGCCGGCTGCGGACCCTCGCGGCGGCCGCCCGTGACGACATGCGGATCCTGATCGAGACATTGCGTCCCGTCGACGTCGACCACGAAGGACTCGGCGAGGCGCTGCGCAAGCGGGTCGACCTGGTCGGCCGGGTGCACGACGTCGCGGTCACCGTCGAGATCAGCGGCGACCCGCAGCTGCCGCCGGCGGTGGCCCGCGAGCTGTTCTACGTCGCCAACGAGGCGCTGACCAACGCGCTCCAGCACGCGCAGGCTGCTCGGATCGAGATCACCCTCTCCGAGCGGGACGACCGGATCGCCCTCTGCGTCGCCGACGACGGCCGGGGCTTCGACCTCGGTGCCACCGAACGGTCGTCGCGCCGACTGGGCCTCACGTCCATGCGCGAACGGGCCGAGGCGGTCGGCGGCACGCTGGTGATCCGCACCGCGCCCGGCGCGGGCACCCGCGTCTGCGCCGAGGTGACGCGTGGCTGAGCCGCCGATCCGCTTGTTGCTCGTCGACGACCACGAGGTCGTGCGATCGGGGCTGCAGACCTTTCTCGAGCTTCAGGACGACATGCAGGTGGTGGGCGAGGCCGCGTCGGCAGAGCAGGCGCTGGCTCTGGTGCCGAGCGTCGAGCCGGACATCGTGGTCCTCGACCTCGTACTTCCCGGCATGTCCGGTGTCGAGGCGATACGGCGGCTGCGCGCCAGCCACCCGGCGGTGAAGATCGTGGCCCTCACCAGTTACGCCGGCCAGGACCTGGTGCTGCCGGCGGTACGCGCCGGGGTGTCCGGCTACCTGCTGAAGGATGTCGGGCCGGCCGAGCTCGCCGACGCGCTGCGGACCGTGCACGCCGGCGGGTCGCCGCTGCATCCGCAGGTGGCGGCCACGGTGATGGCCAGTGTGGGCCCGCACGACGGTCGGCAGCCGTCGCTCACCCCGCGGGAGCGCGAGGTGCTCCGGCTGATCGCCCGCGGCCTGTCCAACCGGCTGATCGCCCGGGAACTGACGCTCGCGGAGAAGACGGTCAAGACGCATGTGAGCTCGATCCTCGGCAAGCTCGGCGTGGCCGACCGCACCCAGGCCGCCCTGTACGCCGTACGGTCCGGGCTGGTCGACGACCTAGGTCCAGCGTCGTCGGCCGACGACCTAGGACCCTCGTCCTAGGCGCGGGCCGCCGCCGGCCCGATGCCGTAACGCTGCTGCGCTGACACGCTCGGATCATGAGAACAGCACTGATCACCGGAGCCTCGCAGGGCCTGGGCCTCGCCCTGGCCACCGACCTCGCCGCCGACGGCTGGCACGTCGTCGGCGATGCCCGTACGGCGACCGACCTGCACCGGGCGGTCGGGTCACTCGGCCCGGGGGAGGTCACCGCGATCCCGGGCGACGTCGCCGACGACGGGCACCGCCGGGCGCTCGTCGCCGCGGCGGGGAGCCGGCTCGACCTCCTGGTCCTCAACGCCTCCAGCCTCGGGCCGACGCCGCTGCCGCTGCCGCCGCTCGCCGACTACGACCTCGACGCCTTCCGCCGGGTGCTCGAGGTCAACACCGTCGCCCCGCTCGCGCTGGTCCAGCAGGCTCTCCCCGCCCTGCGGGCGGCCCGCGGCCGCATCCTCGCCCTCAGCAGCGACGCCGCGGTCGAGGGCTACCCCGGGTGGGGCGGGTACGGCGCCAGCAAGGCCGCACTCGACCAACTGGCGCGGGTCCTCGGCGCCGAGGAGCAGGCGGTGCGCGTCTACGCCGTCGATCCCGGCGACATGCGTACCGGGATGCACGCCGCGGCGTTTCCCGGCGAGGACATCAGCGATCGGCCCGAACCGGTGACGGTGGTGCCGGGCCTGCGCCGGCTGGTCGACGGTGACCTGCCGGGCGGCCGGTACGTCGCCGCCGACCTCGTCGCGGTGGGCGGCGCCCGGTGACGGCCTGTCTCACCTGTGAGCCGGCGCTCCGCTTCGACCTCGGTCCGGAGCTGATCGCGACCACACCCCCCGAGTACCGGCGCGTCGCGCGCGATCAGGTCCGGATGCTCATCGCGTCGGCGGACGGCATCGAGGACCGCCGCGCCGCCGACCTGCCCGACGTGCTGCGGGTCGGCGACGTCGTGGTCGTGAACGATTCTCAGACCCTGCCGGCGAGCTTGCCGGGACGCACGGCGGACGGGCAGGCGGTCGAGGTGCACTTCTCCACGGTGCTGCCGGCGTCCGGGGACACGCCGGCCGCCGCGCTGTCGGCCACCCGGTCGCGCTGGCTCGTGGAGCTCCGCCGTCCGGCGCCGGGCGGCAGCCGCCCGTCGCCGGCGAACCATGCCGGCGCCGTGGTGACGGTGTCCGGCGGGGCGCAGCTGCAGGTCGGTGGGCCGCACGCCGCGGGTCCGGCGTCGGGTGCGGCCGCGCCGTTGCGGCTGTGGGAGGCGACCGTGTGCACACCGCGGCCGCTGCTCGAGCATCTCGAGGCCTTCGGGGAGCCGATCCGCTACGGGTACGTGGCTGCGCCGTGGCCGATCGCGGCGTACCGCACCGCCCTCGGTGTCGTGCCGGGCAGCGCCGAGATGCCCAGCGCCGGGCGGCCGCTGACCGGGCGGCTGCTGCGGAGGTTGGCCGAGAAGGGGGTGCAGGTCGAGCGGATCACCCTGCACTGCGGGGTCTCATCCGGTGAGGCCGGGGAACCGCCGTACGCGGAGTGGCTCTCGGTGCCGGAGCGGACCGCGGAGGCGGTGTCGCAGGCCCGACGGGACGGTCGCCGGGTCATCGCGGTGGGCACGACGGTCGTGCGGGCCCTCGAGTCGACCGGCAACGGCCGCGGCGGCGTGCGTCCGGCGCAGGGCTGGACGGACCTCGTGGTGACCCCTGAGCGCGGAGTCGACACCGTCGACGGGATCCTGACCGGCTGGCACGAGCCCGAAGCCTCGCACCTGGCGATGCTCGAAGCCGTCGCCGGCCGGGCGCTGCTGTGCGAGTCCTACCGGGCCGCCCTCGACCGCGGTTACCTCTGGCACGAGTTCGGCGACGTCCACCTGCTGCTGCCCGGGACCGGTCGCTGAACGTCGTCAGCCGTCGTCGTCCACCAGCGAGGTGTGCAGCCGGATCTCGCGCAGCTCGCCGCCGGGCGCGTCGAGCGCGCGGGCCGTCCGGTCCGGACTCCAGCCGGCCGACGTGTAGAACGCGTTCGACGCGCGGTCCCGGTCGAGGATCCACGCCGTCGCGCTCTGTGCGTGATCGGCCCGCAGGTGATCGACGGACGCCGCGAGCAGCCTGCTGCCGTGCCCGCGCCGTCCCCACCGGGGCTCGACCAGCATCGTCGAGATGGTGCCCGTGTGCGGCGGCGCGTCGTCGTCGGACGACGGCCCGAAGGCGACGAAGCCGACGATCGTGTCCTGTTCGAGCGCGACCAGCACCCGGTGCTCCGGCGACGGCGGCGAATTGACCGCCGCACCCCACTGTTGTCGTCCCAGCTCCGGGGTCACCTCGGCGAGGACGGTCTCCGGGATGAACCGCGCGTACGCCGTCTGCCAGGTCTCCCGCTGAATCCGGGCGATCTCGTCGACGTCATCGGGGCGGGCGACCCGCACGCTCACATCAGCCACGCGCAGAGCCTACGGGCCTACATTCCGAGGACGTCGGCGTGCGGGCCCATCGCGATGCGCGGGTGCTGGCCCGGATCGAGCCAGCGCAGCAGGGCGGTCACGTGCTCGGAAGCCAACGCGACGCAGCCCGCGGTCGGCCGGCCGTTGGTGACGTGCAGGAAGAAGGCGGAGCCCGCACCCGGAGTGCTCGGCCACCGGTTGTAGTCGATCACCGCGGCGTAGTTGTAGCTGGGCACGACCTCCCACAGCTTCTCGCCGGTGCCCGCCGCTCCGCCGGAGTCGCCGGTCTGCATGGTGTTGTAGTTCGGCGACGACGACTGGTCGACCCACACGTCGCCGTACTGGACGTGTCGATAGGGCAGACCGCTGCCGGGATCGGGCTGGTTGCCGAAGGCCTGGGAGAGGGTGAAGAAGCCGATCGGCGACGCGACCGTCTGCTCGCTGACCTGCCGGCTGAATCCTGAGGCGCCGATCAGCGCCGGGTAGGGCCCCAGCACCTGGTGCCACGCCCCGCCGCTGCGCTGGTACGCCGTGACGGTGGCGGAGGTGTCCGCCCCGCCGTCGTTGGTCACGGCGACGATCTGGCCGGCGCCGTGGGTGTCGGCCATCAGGTCGGGCAGCAGCTTGGGCGCGGGCGGCGGCGCGGGCCGGTGGGTCGGCTTCGGCTTGGGCTTGGGCGGCGGCGTGGTGGCGACCGCCCGATGGACGGCGGTCCGGCGCGGACGCGGCGGGTGGGTCGGCGCCGGCGGCTTCGTCGTCGCCACCGGGTGCGGTCGGCGGTGTGCCCGGCTCGGTGTCGCCGACGGGCGGCGGGCCGCCGGCCGGTGCCGGGTGGCCGTCGGGCGGGGGGTCGCGGTGGCCGTCCTGCTGGTCGGTGCGGCCGCGGCATGGGTGGTGTGCGCCGCCGGCCGGGCGGCGCAGCCGGCGATCGTCGTCACCAGGCCGGCGAGCAGGATGGCCGCGGTGCGCGGACCTCGTCGGTGCAGGGTCGGGGAGGACACGGCGCACACCCTACGTCCGTGGCCGCGAACTCATCTCGACGTGCTCTGCTCGGTGGAGTCTTTCGCCGCCTCTTCGCGCCGCTCCCGGCGCCGCCGCCGGATCCTGCGGTAGACGAGGATTGCGATGAGGATCACGAAGATCGGGATGGGTCCCCACGTGAGATAGCGCGACACCGTGCTCAGGGACGCGGCGAACGCGTAGCCGAGCGTGACGCAGGCGGTGCCCCAGATCAGCCCGCCCAGGGCGTTCCAGGGGAGGAAAGTCCGGTACGGCATGCGGGCCATGCCGGCCATGCTCGGCACCAGCGCGCGCAGGATGGCGACCGTTCTGCCGAGCAGGACGGCCTTGCCGCCGTGCCGGCGGATGAAGGCGTCGGTGTTGTTCCACCGGTCCTCTCCGACGAACCGGCCGATCCGCGAGCTGCGCAGGGAGGGGCCGAACCAGCGGCCGAATTCGTAGCCGACCGAGTCACCGACGATGGCACAGACCACCGCGATCACGATCATGACAGGCAGGCTCAGCACGCCCTGGTGGGCGAAGTAGCCGGCGACCAGCAGGGCGGTCTCGCCCGGGAGTACCAGTCCGATCAGGATCGCGGCCTCGCCGAAGGCCAGCGCGCCGGCGATGACGTAGAGCCACACGCCCACGGCGTCGCCGATGACCTGGAGGTAATGCTCGAACGAGACCACGCACCCATAGTGCCCGAGGCCCGCCCATGATCGAGCGCGGTTGGGAGCGGCGTCGCGCCCAGGCGGTTGTCGGTGGGTGCTGAGACGCTTTGTGCGTGTCCGCCGTCTCCGTCCCCGCCGCGCGCGTCCCCACCGAACGGATCTCGGCCGCGCTGGCCCGCCGGATCGCGCTCGCCGCGCAGGGCTTCGCCGATCCCCGGCCGGTGGGGCGGGTCGACGCCCGGCATCTGCGTCGGGTGCTCGACCGCACGGGCCTGTTGCAGATCGACTCGGTCAACGTGCTGACCCGGTCGCACTACCTCCCGATGTTCTCCCGGCTCGGCCCCTACCCGCGCCCCCTGCTCGACCGGCTGAGCTGGGGCGGGCGCCGGCGGGAGTTGTTCGAATACTGGGGGCACGAGGCGTCCCTGCTGCCACTGGCCTGTCACCCGCTGTTGCGGTGGCGCATGCAGCGCGCCGCCGAGGAGGCCTGGGACGGCGTACAGCAGCTGGCCCGCGACCGCCCCGGGCTGATCAGCCGGGTCCGCGAGATGGTCGCCGAGCAGGGGCCGATGTCTGCCGGGGCGGTGGACGTGCCCCGCAAACGGCCGAGCACGATGTGGGACTGGCATGACGGCAAGACGGCGCTCGAGTGGCTGTTCTACACCGGGGTCGTGACGACCGCCGCCCGTCCCAACTTCGCCCGCGTCTATGACCTGACCGAGCGGGTGCTGCCGGCGGCGGTGCTCGACGCTCCGACGCCGAGTCGCGAGGACGCCCAGCGGGCATTGGTCCGGATCGCCGCGCGGAGCCTCGGGGTCGCGACCGAGAGCGACCTGCGCGACTACTTCCGACTCCGACTGGATGAGTCGCGGACGCGGGTGGACGAGCTGGTCGAGGCCGGTGAACTCGTCCCGGTCGCCGTCGAGGGGTGGCGGGCCACCGGCTATCTGTGGCCCGGCGCCCGGCTGCCGCGGCGGATCCGGGCCCGGGCGTTGCTCTCGCCGTTCGACTCCCTGATCTGGGAGCGGAGCCGCACCGAGCGGCTCTTCGGCTTCCGCTACCGGCTGGAGATCTACACGCCGGCGACGAAGCGGGTGCACGGCTACTACGTGCTGCCGTTCCTGCTCGGCGACCGACTGGTGGCCCGGGTCGACCTGAAGGCCGACCGGGCGGCGGGCGTGCTGCGGGTGCAGGCGGCGTACGCCGAGGACGGACATCCGGCCGGCGACACCGTCGGGCCGCTCGCCGACGAGCTGCGGTCGCTCGCCGGGTGGCTGGCGCTCGACGGCGTCGCGGTGGCGGACCGCGGCGATCTCGCCGCTCCGCTGCGCGCCGCGCTGGGGGGAGCCGGGCGCTAGACGCCTGCCCCTGGGCGCGGCACCGCCGGCGCGGTCTCGCTGCGGAGGAGACGCCCCAGCTGACGACCGCGGGGTCGGATCGCCCACCACAGGGTCAGGTAGGTGTGGACGAGCGGGGTGGACAGGACCCGGCGTCGCGGTCGGGCGGCGGCGTGCGCGAGGCGGTTCGCTCTGGCGTCGGCCAGGAGCCCTTGACGGTGCTGGTCGACCTCGATCCGCAGGATGTCGACGTAGCCGTAGGTGGTGGCTGGGCTGTCGGTCATGTCAGCTCCTCTTTCGGTGGATGGGCGTGTTTCAGCCCGGGATGCGCTGCGGTGGGGAAAAGACGTGCGGCGGTGAGGTCAGGTGACGTCGACCGGCACCCGGGCGGGTTCCGGGCGACGGAGCAGCGGCGCTCCGGCCGCGGCGATCACCACGGCCATGGTCACGATGAGCACCTGGTAGCCGACGACCCCGATGAGCAGGGCGCCGAGGCCGATGGAGATGGTCTGCGGTACGCCGAGCAGGACGTCGCTCGCGGTGGACACCCGGCCCATCAGCCGGTTCGGCGTGCTGCGCTGCAGCAGGGTGTAGTAACCGACCAGCGCCCAGGGCAGGCCGATCCCGGCGACGATGACGCCGGCGACCGCGAACCCGAGGTTGCCGAAGGCCAGGACCACGTCGCCGGCGGCGAAGAGCATCAACCCGGCCGCGACCGCGGCTTGCTCCCCGATCCGGCGCACGATCCGGGCGGCGGTGAGACCGCCGAGGATCGCGCCCACACCCTGCATGGAACCCAGCACGCCGAGGAAGGACGGCGGCCGGTGCAGCCCCTCGTCGACGACGGCGAAGATGAACGTCTCCGTGAAGCCGATCACCAGGAAGGCGACGGCGGCCGAGATCGTGACCCGGCGCAGCGGCTCGGTGTGCAGCAGGTGGCGGGCGCCGGCTGTCACCTCGGCGCGGAACTGATGCTGCGGAGGCTCCGGGCGGGCTTCGCGCACCCGCAGGCGGGTGAGGGTCGCGGCCGCGACGACGAACGTCGCCGCGTCCAGGATCGCCACCGCGCCGCCGCCGAGCGCGGTGAACAGCCCCGCCCCCACGAGGGGACCGACCAGCCGCAGGCCTTCGCGGACGGTCTGTGTGGTGCCGTTCGCGTCGGCGAGCAGCGCGTCGGGGACGATGTCCTTCAGCAGCCCGTTCATGGCCGCCGACATCACCATCCCGGAGATCCCGTAGCCGAGACCGACGGCGTAGATGACCCAGACCGGCCCCGTCTTCCCGACGGCCAGCAGGGGCAGAACGGCGAGCGCGCTCACCAGGTTGGCGGCGATGAGGAAGGGCCGGCGGCGGACCCGGTCGACGAGGTACCCGCCGACCGGCGCGAGCGGCGCCGCCAGCGCCAGGACCAGGAAGGCGAGTCCGGCGGCGGCGTTGCTGCCCGTGATGGTCTTGACCCAGATCCCCATGACGATGACCAGCGCGGAGTCGCCGAACATCGACAGGACCATGCCGGCGAACAACAGCCGGAAGTCACGGATAGCCAGAGCGCGCTTCATCGGATCAGCCGGTCTCGGGGCGCGCGGCCCGGATGACGCTGACGTTTCCGCTGACGGTGTTCAGCCGGAGATCCACGGCCGAGTCGCCTTCGGGTGCCCGATCCTCGACCGGCAGGTCGGAGGAGACCTCGCCACTGATGCTGGACACAGCCAGTCGGGCTACCGCACCAGCGGCCACGCCGACCTCGACGTCGCCCGACGCGGTGGTGACGACGATGGCGCCGCGCCGGGCCGATCCGATCGAGACGTTGCCGGAGGCGCCCTTGATGTTCGTCGGCCCGTCGACGGCTCCGATCGAGATGTTGCCGGAGGCGCCCTTGATGTCCGTCGACCCGTCGACGGCTCCGATCCGGACGTTGCCGCTGCCCGAGGACGCGGAGAAACCAGCCGCCCGGTCGACCTGGATGTTGCCCGACCCGGTCTTGGCGTCGACTTCTCCGGCGACCGGGCCGAGCCGGATGTCGCCGCTGCCGGCCTTGAGTTCGGCGTCGCCGTCGACCTGGCCGGCCTCGAGGTTGCCGCTCCCGGTGTTCATCGCGATCCCGGCGAGCCGGCCCTGGACGGAGATGTCGGCCGACCCGGAGTTGGCCTTCGCCGTCGAACCCGCGGGCAGGACGATGCGGATGTCGAGCGGCGGCGTGTTGCCGAACCGCTTGTCCGGAGGCTGCACGGTCAGCCGCGAGGTCTGCTCGGAGAAGCTGATCTCGGTCTCCTCGGCGGCCTGAGCACCGTCACCGTCTCGTCCTTGGACCACGACGGTGGACTCGGCGGTGTCGGTGGCGACGATCTCAATCGTCCCCGCGCCGTTGTTGACGCTCAGCTGGATGGGTTTGGGCGTGGCGAAGCGACGTTCGGGCATCGATGTCCTCTTTCGGTCAGCCGCGGGCGTAGCCGGTGAGAGTCCGGCGGCCGGCACGGCGGGTGGTGGGTGGGTCGAGTTCGCGGGTGACGGCGCGCAGCACCCAGGTGTTCACCGAGATCCCGTGCGACGCAGCGGCCGCCTCGACATTGGTCTTGACCGTCTCGGGCAGCCGCAGGGTCACCCGGGCGGTCCCTTCCTCCGCATCGGGCGAAGGAGGGGGTTCGGACGGCGGTCGATCGGCGACCGCAACGACGAGTTCGGGCTCGCGCCCGCGCAGCCTGACGTCGACAGTGACGTCGTCGAGCGCGGTCGTGACCTCCGCCGCGGCGTCGGCGATCGCATCCATCAGCACCAGCCGGACGGCGGGCTCGAGGGCCGTGGCCAGCAGGTCAGCGGCCTGCCGGCTCGCCTCCCCGCCCGCCGCGGCGGCGGCGGCCAGATCGGCGCGAAGGGCGGCGACATAGCTTGACAACTCCATGACGTCACTATGACGTCATCGGTGCCGTCAGTCAAGCGTCAGGCTGGATCCGGCCCTCCCGGCGCGCTGTCCGCGCCCGGTCGGGACACCCGGATAGAGTCGATCCGGTCGCTGAAAAGGAGTCGCCCCGTGCCTGAGATCGCCCCCCTGAGCGTTGCCGTGATCGCCTACACCGCGTTCCAGCCGCCGCCGGACATCCCCTGGGAGACCGACGCCGACGGCGGTCAGGCGCTCGCCGAGTTCGCCGGCCGGGCCTGCTACCAGTCGTGGAAGAAGCCCAACCCGGCGACCGCGACCAACGCCGGCTATCTGCGGCACATCCTCGAGGTCGGCCACCTGTCGGTTCTCGAGCACGGCACGGTCACGATGTATCTCACCGGGGTGTCCCGCTCGCTCACCCACGAGCTGATCCGCCACCGCCACTTCTCCTACAGCCAGCTCTCCCAGCGCTACGTCCCCGAACGCGACGCGGAGATGGTCGAGCCGGACGTGATCGCCGCCGACCCGGAGCTGCACGCCCGGTTCCTCGCCGCGACCGAGGCCTCGCTCGCGGCGTACACCGATCTGCTCGAGGGACTGCAGAAGAAGTTCGCCGGAATCGACAACGCGACGCAGCGTCGCAAGCAGGCGCGCCAGGCGGCCCGCTCGGTCCTGCCGAATGCGACCGAGACGCGGATCGTCGTCACCGGCAACTACCGCGCGTGGCGGCACTTCATCGCGATGCGCGCGTCGGAGCACGCCGACGTCGAGATCCGTGACTGCGCCGTCGCCTGCCTGCGCGAACTGCAACGCGTGGCACCCAACGTCTTCGCCGACTTCGAGATCTTCCAGCTCGCCGACGGCAGCGATGTCGCATCGAGTCAGTTCGTCAGCGAAGGCTGACAATCCCGCAGAGGCAACCCCGCAGAGGCAACCCCGCAAAGGCAACCTCGCATGCGTTGTTTACGTGACGCGCGTCACGAGTCAAGAAATCTCGGCCATTGGCGTAACACCAGGGGCGCTGAGGTCGATATGTTAGATCGAAGCCCCGCGACGCTCTGGACCCCCGACTAGCGCGTCGCGGGGCTTCGTCATGTGCGCCGCGCGGACCGGCCGGTGACGCGTCGCATTCAGGTCGGCGGACGGTAGCGTGAACCCATGTCAGTCGACCCTCGACGGCCGTTCGGCCGTGTGCTCACCGCGATGGTCACGCCGTTCGCCGACGACGGCTCCGTCGATATCGACGGCGCGCAGCGCCTCGCGTCGCATCTGGTGGACGAAGGGGGCAATGACGGTCTCGTCATCAGCGGCACGACCGGCGAGTCGCCCACCACGAGCGATGAGGAGAAGGACCGCCTGCTGCGGGCCGTGCTCGACGCCGTCGGAGCGCGCGCCACGGTGATCGCCGGGGTGGGCACCAACGACACCGCCCACACGGTGCACCTGGCCCGAGCCGCGGAGAAGGCCGGCGCGCACGGCGCCCTGGTCGTCGCGCCGTACTACTCCAAGCCCCCGCAGGCAGGTCTGCTCGCGCACTTTCAGACCGTGGCCGATGCCACCGACCTGTCCTGCATGCTCTACGACATCCCCGGACGGACCGGCGTACCCATCAACACCGAGACGCTGCAGCGCCTCGGCGAGCACCCGCGCATCGTCGCGGTCAAGGACGCCAAGGGCGACCTCGACGCGAGCGCCCAGGTACTGGCCGGCACCGACCTGGCCTACTATTCCGGCGACGACAAGGTCACCCTGCCGCTGCTGTCGATCGGCGCGGTCGGGGTGGTCGGCGTCCCGACCCACCTGGTCGGGGTGCGGACCACGGAGATGGTGCTCGCCTACGAGAATGGCGACGTGGCGCGGGCGCTGGCCATCCACCGGTCGCTGCTCCCGGCGTTCACCGGGTTCTTCCGCACCCAGGGGGTCATCCTGACCAAGGCGGCGCTGCGGCTCGTGGGCCTGCCCGCGGGTCCGGTCCGGCCGCCGCTGGTCGATGCCACCGAGGCCGAAGTCACCCAGTTGCGCCTCGATCTGGTCGCCGCCGGCGTCGAACTGCCGGCCGCGTGAGCCCGCTCCACACCCGAAAGGCCGTCTCATGACCCATGCTCACCGCGAACTCGGGCCGCCCCCCGCGCTTGCGCCCGGCGGCCTGCGGATCGTGGCGCTGGGCGGTCTCGGCGAGGTCGGCCGCAACATGACCGTCTTCGAGTACGACGGCAAGCTGCTGGTCGTCGACTGCGGCGTGCTCTTCCCGGAGGAGAACCAGCCCGGCGTCGACCTCGTCCTGCCCGACTTCAGCTATCTGCAGGACCGCTACGACGACGTCGTCGCGGTGGTGCTCACGCACGGCCACGAAGACCACATCGGCGCGGTGCCCTACCTGCTCCGGGAGCGTCCCGACCTGCCGATCGTCGGGTCGACGTTCACCCTGGCGCTGCTCGAGGCCAAGCTGCGGGAGCACCGCATCACCCCCTACACGCTCGCGGTCAGCGAGGGGGGCCGGGAACGGCTCGGGCCGTTCGAGTGCGAGTTCTTCTCGGTCAACCACTCCATCCCGGATGCGCTCGCGGTGGCGATCCGCACCGGCGCGGGCGTCGTGCTGCACACCGGCGACTTCAAGATGGACCAGCTCCCGCTCGACGGCCGGCTGACCGACCTCGGCGGCTTCGCCCGGCTCGGCGCGGAGGGCGTCGACCTGCTGATGTCGGACTCCACCAACGCCGAGGTGCCGGGCTTCGTCACCCCCGAGCGCCAGATCGGGCCGGTGCTCGACACGGTCATCCGGGCCGCCCCGAGCAAGGTGATCGTGGCCTGCTTCTCCTCGCACGTGCACCGCGTGCAGCAGGTACTCGATACGGCGGCCGCGCACGGCCGGAAGGTGGCCTTCGTCGGCCGGTCGATGGTGCGCAACATGGGGGTGGCCCGCGACCTCGGGCTGCTCGTCATCCCGCCCGGCCTGGTCGTGACCATGGACGAGGCGGCCGAGCTCCCGCCCGAGCGCATCGTGCTGGTCTCCACCGGTTCGCAGGGCGAGCCGCTGTCCGCGCTGGCGCGGATGGCCAACCGCGAGCACCGCCAGATCCGGGTCGACCCCGGCGACACCGTGATCCTCGCCTCGAGCCTCGTGCCGGGTAACGAGACCGCGGTCTACAGCGTGATCAACGGCCTGTCCCGCTGGGGCGCGACCGTCGTACACAAGGAGGTCGCGATGGTGCATGTCTCCGGACACGCACCCGCCGGCGAGCTCCTCTACGTCCTCAACGCGACCCGGCCGAGCAACGTGATGCCGATCCACGGCGAGTGGCGGCACCTTCGGGCGCATGCGCGCCTGGCGCACGCCACCGGCGTACCGACCGAGCGGATCATGCTCGCCGACGACGGGATGGTGGTCGACCTCGTCGACGGGGCCGCCCGGATCAGCGGGATCGTGGACTGCGGCTACGTCTATGTCGACGGCCTCGAGGTCGGCGACGTCGGCGAGGAGACCCTCAAGGACCGTCGGATCCTCGGCGAGGAGGGCTTCATCGCCATCACGATCGTCGTGGACTCGGTCACCGGGAAGGTCAGCGGCACCCCGCACGTCTCCGCGTCCGGGTTCAGCGACGCGCCGGACGCCATCCAGGCGGTCCTGCCGCTGATCGAAGCCGAACTCGACCGGGCCGCCGTCGACGGCGTGACCGACACACACCTGCTTGCCCAGCGGGTACGCCGGGTGGTCGGCCGCTGGGTCTCCGACAACTACCGGCGCCGCCCGATGATCGTGCCGACGGTGATCCCTGTCTGAGGATCCTGTCTGAGGATCCTGTCTGAGGATCCTGCCTGACGATGCCCGGGCCGCTGCGTGTCGCGGCTGTGACTCGTGAGGCTGGCGTGGCCTGCGGAGGTACGGTGAAAGCATGCCGGCCCGCACGAGCACCCGGCCGCGTCCGCGCGGCGGTGCCCGGCCGCCCGCCCGGCGGCGTCGGCCGGCCCGGCGACCCGGAGTGGGTCAGCGGTTCGGCACCGCGCTGTGGCGGATGGTGGTCGGCATCTGGACGTTGACCGCCCGTGGCGTCGGGGGCACCGTCCGCGCGATCGGCCGGCACGCCGCGACCGCCCGCGATCTCGACCAGGCGCACCGGCGCGACGGCGCCGGCCTGGGGCTCATCGGTTTCGCGGTGGTGCTGTCGATCGGTGTGTGGTGGCACGGCGCCGGTCCGGCCGGCCGCTGGATCGCCGACGCGGCCCATACCGTTCTCGGTGCGCCGGCGGCCGCGCTGCCGGTGGTGCTGGTCGTCGCCGCCGTCCGGCTGATGCGGCAGGCTCCGCGGCCGGAGATCCGCGGTCGGATGCTCGTCGGCTGGGTCGCCCTCACCCTGTCGGTCACCGGCCTGTGTCACGTCGCGCACGGGTCGCCGTACACCTGGCCCGGCCGGAGGCTGGCCGGGGGAGCCGTGGGTGCGCTGGCCGCCGGTCCGCTGGAGAGCGGGCTCACGGTCTACGTCGCGGCGCTGCTGCTCGGCCTGCTCGGGCTCTTCGGACTGCTGGTGCTGACCGGGACCCCGGTCAACCAGGTCCCGGCCCGCCTGAAGGCACTCGCCGACCGCCTCCGTCACCGGCAGGGGAGCCCGGAGCCGGACGAGGAGCCGGCCGGCGAACAGCCCGGGCCGGTGCGGCTCCGGCGGCCCTCCCGGCGCCGGCAGGGATCGATGACCGCCGAGACCGACGCGGGCGACCCGGCGGCGACCGAGCCGATGCCGGCCCACGCCGGCGACCCGGCGGCCGGGTCGGCCGGGCCGAAACCCCGCAAGCCCACGCCCGCCCCGGCGCCCACCCGCGCCGAGCAGCTCGCGCTGACCGCGACGGAAGGCGACTACATCCTGCCGCCGCCCCAGCTGCTGTCGGCCGGTGCTCCGGCCAAGGCGCGCAGCAGGGCCAACGACCAGGTGATCGCCGCTCTCGCCCAGGTCTTCGAGGAGTTCGAGGTCGACGCCGCGGTCACCGGCTTCAGCCGCGGGCCGACCGTGACGCGGTACGAGATCGAGCTGGGTCCGCGGGTCAAGGTGGAGCGGATCACGGCGCTGTCCCGCAACATCGCCTACGCCGTCCGCAGCGGCGACATCCGCATCATCAGCCCGATCCCGGGCAAGAGCGCGGTCGGGGTGGAGATCCCCAACGCCGACCGCGAGTGGGTGATGCTCGGCGACGTCCTGCGTTCGCACGCGGCGACCAGCGACCACAACCCGACCCTGGTGGCGCTCGGCAAGGACATCGAGGGCGGTTACGTCGTCACCAAGCTGACGACGATGCCGCACATCCTCATCGCCGGGGCGACCGGTGCCGGAAAGTCCAGCTGCATCAACTCGCTGATCGCCTCGATCCTCAGCCGGGCGACCCCCGACGAGGTCCGGATGGTGCTGATCGACCCGAAGCGGGTCGAGCTGACCGGCTACCAGGGGATCCCGCACCTGGTCACCCCGATCATCACCAACCCGAAGAAGGCCGCCGACGCCCTGCAATGGGTGGTCCGGGAGATGGACCTGCGCTACGAGGACCTGGCCGCCTCGGGCGTCCGGCACATCGACGACTTCAACCGCAAGGTGCGGTCCGGGCAGATCACGGCGCCGCCCGGCAGCGAGCGGGTCTATACGCCGTACCCGTATCTCATCGTCATCGTCGACGAACTCGCCGACCTGATGATGGTGGCCCCGCGCGACGTCGAGGACGCCGTCGTCCGGATCACCCAGTTGGCGCGGGCCGCCGGAATCCACCTCGTGCTGGCCACCCAGCGTCCGTCGGTGGACGTGGTGACCGGCCTGATCAAGGCCAACGTGCCTAGCCGGCTGGCCTTCTCCACCGCGAGCCTGGCCGACTCGCGGGTCATCCTCGACCAGCCCGGCGCGGAGAAACTGATCGGCCAGGGTGACGCGCTGTTCCTGCCGATGGGGGCGAGCAAGGCCCAGCGCATCCAGGGCGCCTACGTCCCCGAGTCCGAGGTCGCGGCGATCGTCGCGCACTGCACCGCCCAGGCCACCCCGTCCTACCGCGAGGACGTCACTGCGCCGGTCACCAGCAGCAAGGAGATCGACGAGGACATCGGGGACGACCTCGATCTTCTGTGTCAGGCGGTGGAACTTGTCGTGAACACTCAGTTCGGATCGACCTCGATGCTGCAGCGCAAGCTCCGGGTCGGGTTCGCCAAGGCTGGCCGGCTGATGGACCTGATGGAAACTCGAGGCGTCGTCGGGCCCTCCGAAGGCTCAAAGGCCCGCGATGTTTTGGTGAAATCCGACGAGTTGGACGGTCTTCTCGTTACGCTCCGCGGCGAAGGATAAACGGGACGCAACCGGGTTCGGTACCTGATGGTTGTCTATCGATCCATACGGCAGGCGCCTAGACTCTGAACTCGAGAGCACAGCACCGCGGGGGCAAGGCAGTCAGCCGTCCGGGAGGGGGGGTGCCGTGAGTGACGACGCAGGCCGCCCGGACCCCCGGGGGGCACCATCCGATCAGCCGGATGCCAGAGCGATCGACGGCCGGTCAGGCGAGGGCTCGCCGTTGGGCTCGGTCGTTGCGGCCGCCCGCGAAGCCCGCGGAATGTCGGTCGAGGACGTCGCCGCGGCCACCCGGATCCGGGTAGGGCTGATTCGCGCGATCGAGCGGGACGACTTCTCCGGCTGTGGCGGCACGTTCTACGCCCGCGGCCACCTGCGCACCATCGCCCGGGTTGTCGGGGCCGACGAGCAGGCGGTGCTGACCGCCTTCGACGAGCGCAGCGACGAGCCGCCGGACGCTGCAGAGGTGTCGATCGACGCCTCCGGCGTTTCCCCGGAACCTCCCGCGGCCCCGCCGCGCCGGTTCACACCCCGCTTCTCGGCCCGATTCACGCCACGGTGGGCGGCGGCCGCAGCAGCCGTCGTCGTCGTACTCGCCGCGGTTGTGGTCGGCGGCTGGCTGATGACCCGGTCCGGGCCGAACTCCGCGTCGCAGGGCGCTGCCGGCGGCGCGGCGTCGCACACCCCGTCCCCGCACCCCACGAGCCACCACCCGACCGCCCGGCCGACCCACACCAAGCCCCCGGCGCCACCTCCCTCGGGTGTCGCGCTGAAGGTGCAGATCACCGGTGACCGCAGTTGGCTCCAGGTCACCTCGAGCGATGGCACCTCCGTCTACGAGGGCGTGCTGGACAGCGGCGCGCAGATGAAGTTCAGCGATCCCGAGAAGCTCACCGTGCGGTTCGGCAATCCGCCTGCGGTCAACGTCACCGTCAACGGCAAACAGGTCGGCCGGCCGTGCACGCAGAGCGTCTGCACGGTCCAGTTCTCCGACAGCAGCAACCAGGCTGGCTAGCCGTCCCGGCCGCCCCGGGCGTCGGTGGCGATGAGCAGGTGGCGGGCGCCGGTAGTCTCGGGGGGTGCCCCGTACGTCGACCCCCTCCCGCCGCGTCGCCCTGATCACGCTGGGCTGCGCTCGTAACGACGTCGACTCCGAGGAGCTGGCCGGTCGGCTCGCCGCCGACGGCTGGGAGGTGCTCACCGGCGAGGAGCCCGGTGCCGACGCCCCGGACGCCGTAATGATCAACACCTGCGGCTTCGTCGACGCGGCGAAGAAGGACTCGATCGACACCGTGCTCGAGGCGGCCGAGTCCGGGGCCAAGGTCGTCGCCGTCGGCTGCCTGGCCGAGCGCTACGGCGCGGAGCTCGCGAAGGACCTGCCTGAGGCCGACGCGGTACTCGGCTTCGACCACTACCCGCAGATCGGCGCCCGGCTCGACGAGGTGGTCGCCGGGCAGACCATCACCCCCCACGTCCCGCGCGACCGGCGCTCGCTGCTCCCGATCAGCCCGGTCGATCGTGCCGCCAGCGACCGCGCCGTCCCCGGTCACGGCGCGCCGCTCGACCTGCCGGCCGGGGTGGCGCCGCCCTCCGGCCCCCCGGTGCTGCGCCGCCGGCTGGACCACGCGGTGATGGCTCCGCTGAAGCTGGCCAGCGGATGCGACCGCCGGTGCGCGTTCTGCGCGATCCCGCGGTTCCGTGGCGCGTTCGTCTCCCGCCGCCCCACCGACGTGCTCGACGAAGCCCGGTGGCTGGCCGGGGACGGCGTACGCGAGGTGTTCCTGGTCAGCGAGAACTCCACGTCCTACGGCAAGGACCTCGGCGACATGCGGCTGCTCGAGTCGCTGCTCCCCGAGCTCGCCATGGTCGACGGCCTGGACCGGGTCCGGGTGTCCTACCTGCAGCCCGCCGAGATGCGCCCGACGCTGGTCGCCGTGCTCGCCGCGACACCCGGGGTCGCGCCGTACTTCGACCTCTCGTTCCAGCACGCCAGTGAGCCCGTGCTGCGCCGGATGCGCAGGTTCGGCGGCCGGGAGGCGTTCCTCGGCCTGATCGACCAGATCCGCTCCATCACCCCGGACGCCGGTATCCGGACCAACGTGATCGTCGGGTTCCCCGGGGAGACCGACGCCGACGTCGACGAACTGCAGCGGTTCCTCACCGGCGCCCGGCTGGACGCCGTCGGGGTCTTCGGCTACTCCGACGAGGACAACACCGAAGCGGCCGGCTACGACGGGAAGCTCCCCGCCGAGGTCATCGCGGCGCGGGTCGAGCAGGTCAGCGAACTCGTCGACGAGCTCTGCGCCCAGCGCGCCGAGGAGCGGATCGGCTCGATCGTCGACGTGCTGGTGGAGCGGGTGGACGATGACGGGATCGACGAGGCGAGCGACGGGGACGTCATCGAAGGCCGGGCCGCCCATCAGGGGCCCGAGGTGGACGGGGTGACGGTCCTGGCCGGAGGCTCCGGCCTGCGGCCGGGCGACATGGTCCGCGCTCGCGTCGTCGCTGCCGACGGTGTCGACCTGGTGGCCGACCCCATGGAGGTGGTGGCGGCGGACGCACTGCGGGCGTCGGGGTGAGCAACCTCGTTCCCGACCCCGCCGCGACCGCGCCCCAGACGGCCCGGCTGCTCAACATCGCCAACGGTCTCACCGTGCTTCGACTGCTGCTGGTACCGGTCTTCGCGCTCGCCCTCGTGCACGACGGCGGCACCAACACCGGCTGGCGGATCGTGGCCTGCGCCATCTTCGCGGTCGCGTCGCTGACCGACCGCATCGACGGCGACCTGGCGCGCCGCCGGGGCCTGGTCACCGAGTTCGGCAAGCTGGCCGACCCGATCGCCGACAAGGCCCTCATCGGTACGGCGCTGGTCGGCCTGTCCACGCTGGGGCTGCTGGCCTGGTGGGTCACGGTGGTCGTCGTCGTCCGCGAGGTCGGCGTCACCATGCTGCGGTTCTGGGTGATCCGGCACGGCGTGATGCCGGCCAGCAGGGGCGGCAAGCTGAAGACCTTCGTGCAGGCGGTGGCGATCGGTCTCTACGTGCTCCCGCTGTCCGGGCCGGCCCACATGGTGGCCGTGATCGTGATGGCGGTCGCGGTCGCCCTCACCCTGGTGACGGGCGCGGACTACGTGGCCCGGGCGGTGAGCATGCGTCGCCGCTCGCGGCTGTCGACGGGATCCGGCCGCTCGCCCGCGGCGGGCCGGGAACAGCACTCGTGACCCTGGCCGATCAGGTGCACGTCGTCCTGCGGGCCCGCGACCAGACCGTGGCCGTCGCCGAGTCGCTCACCGCCGGCCTGCTCTCGGCCGCGCTCACCGACACCCCGGGCGCCAGCAGCACCTTCCGCGGCGGCCTGGTGGTCTACGCCACCGACCTCAAGGCGTCGCTGGCCGGCGTACCCGGCCCGTTGCTCGACGCGCAGGGGCCCGTCAGCCCGGACGTCGCCGCCGCCCTCGCCGCCGGGACCCGGACGCGGCTGGGTGCGACCTGGGGGCTCGCCGTCACCGGCGTGGCCGGGCCCGACGAGCAGGACGGCGTCGCCGTGGGGACGGTCTTCGTCGGAATCGCCGGCCCGGACCAGCCGGCCGGAGCCGGGTCGGGGGCGGTGCGCGCGCTGCACCTGGCCGGTGACCGGGCCGAGATCCGGCGCCAGGCCGTCCTGGGCGCCCTCGAGGTCCTGGCCGGCGCTCTGGGGGTCGGTCGGGTGGAATCGGCGCAGTGACGCGGGCGTTACGCTCACGGCTGACACGCCCATTCGGGTCGGGTAGGCCGCGAGACCCAGGGGTACCGTGACAAAGACAGCGCAAAGAGAGAGAGGGGTGCAGCGGATGGCTCTGCTCCGTCGAGTTCTCGGCGACACACTGCGCGGCCAGCGGCTGCGCCAGCAACGCACGTTGCGAGAGGTGTCCTCCGCCGCCCGGGTGAGCCTGGGGTATCTGTCCGAGGTCGAACGCGGCCAGAAGGAAGCCTCCTCCGAGTTGCTCGCCTCGATCTGCGAGGCCCTCGAAGTCCAACTCGCCGACGTACTCGGCGAGGTCAGCGAGACCATGCGCGGAGCCGAGATCCCGGCCAGCACCGGTCAGGCCGCGGAGCGGGTGCACGCCTCCGTCGGAGCCGCTCTGCCCCGTACCGACACGATGGACCGGCTGGACAAGGTCATCATCGGCCCGATGCACGACTCCCAGGACCGTCGGGTCACCGCCGCCGCCTGATCCTCCCGCTCGCTCCACGCTCGGCACCCGTCGACGCCGCCGACCAAAACGCACTCCTAGTGCGTTTTGGGCGCCTGGCACGGCGTGTCGCGGATCAAAACGCACTACGAGTGCGTTTTGAGCGTGCGCCGATCGAGGCCGGCAACGAGGCCGGGGATCTGATCGTCGTGGTGGCGCCTAGTCTGGTCAACAATTCGCGGTTCTGCCGCGGATGGGGGGCGGTCCTGGTCAGTTGGGTCGCACCGACGCGTGGCAACCTGCCACGATGGACGTCGGCGTACCGTGGGAGTGCGCTGCTGACAGGAGGATGCTCGATCATGGCCAACCCCTTCGTGAAGTCATGGAAGTACTTCATGTCCTGGTTCGGTGCGAAGGTGGACGAAAAGGCCGATCCGAAGATCCAGATCCAGCAGGCGATCGAGGATGCCCAGCGTCAGCACCAGTCGCTGTGCCAGCAGGCTGCGCAGGTCATCGGCAACCAGCGCCAGCTCGAGATGAAGCTCTCGCGTCAGCTCGGCGACATCGAGCGGCTGCAGGGTTCGGCGCGGCAGGCCCTCGTGCTCGCCGACCAGTCGACGAAGAAGGGCGACGCGACGAAGGCGGCCGAATACACGCAGACGGCGCAGGCCTTCGCCAACCAGCTGGTCTCCACCGAGCAGTCCGTCGAGGACCTCAAGGGTCTGCACGATCAGTCGCTGCAGGCCGCCGCGCAGGCGAAGAAGGCCGTCGAGTCCAACGCGATGATGCTGCAGCAGAAGCTCGCCGAGCGCACCAAGCTGCTCAGCCAGCTCGAGCAGGCCAAGATGCAGGAGCAGGTGTCCAGCTCGCTGCAGTCGATGTCCGAGCTCGCCGCTCCGGGCAACGTGCCGTCCCTGGCCGAGGTGCAGGAGAAGATCGAGCGGCGCTATGCGACCGCTCTCGGCCAGTCCGAGCTGGCCAACAACAGCGTGCAGGGGCGGATGCTCGAGGTCGAGAAGTCGACCATCGACATGGCCGGATCGGCGCGGCTGGATCAGATCCGCGCGAGCATGGGCGAGATCGGTCCGACCGCCGAGACCCCGGCGGTGGAGGCTGCGCCATCCGGTGGCGACACCGCGGAGCCGCAGAACACACCCCAGCAGCAGACCTCCGAGCCGAGCTAGGAGCCCCGGGTCACCGATGGCCGCCGATCTGACCGCCCGCGCGGCGCGCGCGGCCGCCGCGGCCCGGCGTGCCGGGCAGATGGCGGACACCGCCCGACAGGCCGCCGCGGCATGGCGTGACCCGGTCGCCCGGTTGCTCCGCCGCCGTCGGCGGGCCCGCTGGGGGCTCGGTCTGCGGACGGCGTTCGCCATCGGCATCTCGATCGTGGCCGGCTGGGCCATCATCCAGGGCGACGTGGTCGGCGGAGCGTTCCTGGCCGTCGTCGGCGCCTTCGCGATCTACTCCGTCGTCCCGGCCGTACGCCGGGTCTGGGTGCTCGAGCGCACTCCGCTGCCGGCCCCGCCACCGCCCCCTCCGCCGCACGGGTCGGCCGCCCGGGTGCCGATGGAACGGCTCTCGGCGCGGGAGCGCACCCTCGCGAACCTGTTCGTGTTGCTCGGCCCGTCCGGGCGCGACGCCGCAGGCGAAGCCGCTGCGGCTGCGACGGCGCTGCGGGCGCGCGGCGAGCGCGTGGTCGTTCTCGAGGCCGCGCGGCGGGACGCGCCGCCGCAGGCGGTCGGCGACCTCGACGAGGCGCTCGGCATCCTGTGCGTGTCACTCGAAGACGGTGTCGACGCCTACGACAGGCTTGTCACTGCGGCGGCCGGTGTCGTCTCGGCGAGCATCGACGACCGGTCGGACTCGCTGACCGCACAACGGCTGTCGGAGACCACCGACGCACTCGCCGGACTTGCCCGCGGCCTCCGCGAGGTCAGCGGTCGCTGAGGCTGGCCTGCTCGGTCGCAAACGCGAGAATCCGGTCCAGGTGCTCCCGGCGCAGGCCGACCGTCGGCTCCGGCGCGATCGCCAGCGCGGGCTGGTCGAGCCCGTTGAGCCAGTCCAGCGCGTCGGGGGAGTAGCCGAGTTCGTCGTCGGTCCAGATGAGCGGACGGCCCTCGCGGGCGACCTCCTGGGCGAGCGGAAGCTTCCACCACACCGCCGAGCCACCGGGGCTGCCGACCACCGGGAATTCGGGTAACCCGAGCAGCCGCCGCAGATCCGCGTTGGCGTCGCGGGACCACGTGGTGAGCCAGCGGATCTCGACCAGACCGCGGTCGTGCAGGTCACGGATCCCGGCCATCACGTCGGGCGAGAAGGTGATCCGGTAGCTCCGTCCGCTGGTCTGCGCGGTCCCCGTCGTCCAGTCCGGCCACGCCGACCGGTCGACGTCGAGCGTCACGGCGTTGAGTACGCCGTCGACGTCCAGCAGCCAGATCGGCGTCGTGGGTGACCCCGACGCGTCGCCCCCACCCGCCACTGCGGCTCAGGCCCGGGCGGTGTGGAAGGCGCGGAAGACCTCCGCGAGCCGGCCTTCGGGCAGGCCGACCGTTGCGGCGTTCTCGGCCAGCTCCGCGCGGAGCCGGTCGGTGAGGCCGGACATGTGCGACGTCTGGCTGGCGTGCGCCCGCAACGCGGCGACCTTCATGTCGAAGGTGTCGGTGACGTCGACGTACGTCGTGGGCTGCGGCGCGGCGATCATCCACACGTCGTTCGCCCGCCATGCCTCGAGGCCCTCGTCGGCGAAGAGCTCGGGATGGATGTACGGGTTGGCCGCGTCGGGGTAGACGGCGCACAACGTGGCCTCGCCGACCGCCATGTGGTCCGGGTGGTTGTGCACGACGCGGTCCCACGTCCGCTCCGGGGTCATGGTCAGGACGCGCTGGGGCCGCACCCGGCGGATCTGCCGGGCGATGTCGCGGCGCAGGTCGAGGGTCACAAGCACCCGGCTGTCGGGGTAGCCGAGGAACGTCACGTCACTCACCCCGACCGCCGCCGCCGCGGCGCGCTGCTCGGCCTCGCGGGACGCGGCGACCTCGTCGCGGGGGAGGGTCCCGGACTGGCCGGAGTCACCGCGGGTCGCGATGCAGTAGGCGACCTCGATCCCGGACTTGGTCCAGGTCGCGATCGTGCCGGCCGCGCCGAAGTCGAGGTCGTCGGGGTGGGCGGTGACGACCAGGATGCGCTGCACATCAGGAGACCGACTGCCGTCGACGTATTGCTGTGGGTTGCTCATGGCCGGTGACTCTACGACCGGGCAGCGGCCGCCTGCGCTGGGGCGGGCTGGCACGCCGGACACCAGAAGGTGATCCGTTCGGCCTGCATCGCCCCCCGGATCGGCGTACCGCAGCGGCGGCACGGCTCGCGACCGCGCCGGTAGACCCAGTGCTGCCGCCCGCGGTGCAGGTCGCCGGTGGTCGCCTGCTCGGGGTGCTCCCGATTGGCGGCGATGAGGCGTTGGGCGAGCATGACGACGCCGGTCAGATCGTCCACTGTGGACACCGGCGCCCACGGAGAAATGCCGCGCAGGAAGAGCGTCTCGGACTTGTAGAGGTTTCCGATGCCGGCGAGGTTGCGTTGGTCGAGCAGCGCCTCGGCGATCGCCCGATCGGGTTGCCCGGCGATCCGGCGGGTCGCCTCCGGCGCATCCCAGTCCGGACCGAGCAGGTCAGGGCCGAGGTGGCCGACCAGCCGGTGTTCGTCGGCGGTGGGTACGACGGCGATATCGTGGATCCGGAAACCGACAGCCTGCCAGTCGGCGTTGGCCAGCACGACGCGGACTTGATGCGCCGCCCCGCCCCGCCACCGGGCGCCGGCCCGCACGAGCTGCCAGGCACCGTCCAGGCGCAGGTGGGTGTGCAGCGTCCGGCCGTCGTCGAGGCGGGTCAGCATGTGCTTGCCGCGCGGGATCACCTCGACCACGCGCCGCCCGACCAGATCGACGGTCGCGTAGGCGGGCACTCGCAGCTCGGCAGCGGTCAGCTGACGACCGGCCAAGGCAGTGTTCATGCGCTTGGCGGCGAGCCACACCGTGTCACCCTCGGGCACGGTGCGATTGTGCGCCCGGCCCCGTACTCAGCTGATACCGCGCCGGATCCGCCCGGCGTAGCGCGCCTCGAGCTCGTCGTTGTGCTCGTCCCCGCCCGGCACGTTGGCGGACAGATACACCGGCGGCGTGAGTCCGGCCGCGAGCTGCCGGGCGACGACCTCGGCCACCATCAGCTGCGCGGCCAGCGCCGACGTGATCGACGAGACGGCGCAGACCGAACCACCACCCGCGAGCGACATCAGGCTGTCGCCGTACGGCGCGCAGTTGTCGATCACGACGTCGGCCAACTCGAAGAGCCGCTTGCCCGACGGGTGCCGGGATTCGATGCGGGTCGAGTGCGCGAGTGACGTGATCGCGATGAGGCGATGGCCGCGCTCCCGGACGAGCTGCGCCATCTCGACGACCGAGCCGTTGCCGCCGGAGTTGGAGCCGATGACGAAGATGTCCTCCGGGGTGATCGTCGCGAGGTCGTAGATCTGGTGGGCGACGGCCGGGTCGCGTTCGACCAGGCGGTCCACGTCCGCCGGTTTCACGCCGCCGTAGATCACGATGTCGCGGATGGCGAGCATGTTGGTCGGCACGAAACCGCCGGCTCGTCCGGCGATCTCCATCGACAGGCCCTGCGAGTGGCCGGTGCCGAAAGCCTGGACGACTCCACCGGCGGCGAGGGAGTCGGCGACGAGCCCGGCCGCGGCGCTGATGTTGTCCCGCTGCGTGTGGAGCACCTGGTCGATGACGTCCTGGATCGCGGCGGCGCAGCCGGCCTGATCGATGCTCATGCGTGTCGTGTCCTCACCTCGGCGACGCGTGCGGGGCCCATCTCATCACCTGCCGGTGACCGCACGGTTGCCGGATACGCTGCGCCGGTGGACCGCGACGACCGTCTGGTGGCCGGGGTGGATGCCGGCGCGACCAGCGTCCGCGCGCTGGTCGCCGATCTGACCGGCGACCGGCGGGGCACCGGCACGGCCGGCGGCGCCAATCCGATCTCCCGCGGGCTGGACGCGGCGATGACCGAGGTCGCCCGGGCACTCGAAGGCGCACTGTCCACTGTGGACGTGAGCCGCGTCGCGCTGGTGGCGTTGGGGATCGCCGGGGGCAACACCCACGGCGGCGAAGGTCTCGGCGAGGCGCTGGATGCCGTCTGGACGCGGTTGGGGCTGCACTGTCCGCGCCTGCTGGTCTCCGACGTCGAGGTGGCGTTCGCCGCGGGCACCGCCGATCCGGACGGGCTTGTCGTCCTGGCCGGGACCGGCGCCGTCGTGGCAGAAATCCGGGCCGGCGCGATGTCCCGCTACCTCGACGCCCTGGGCTGGCTCATCGGCGACGTCGGTTCGGGCTCGTGGCTGGGACTGCGGGCGCTGCGTGCCGTGCTGTCCGACCTCGAGGGCCGCGGCAGCGCGACGACCCTGACCCCGCTGGTCGCCGCGCAACTGGGAGTCGCCCTGCCGACCCGCCCGGCCGGCGAGCTGCCCGGGTCGGACCGCACGGTGCGCGACCTCGTGGCTGCGGCGTACCGCCGTCCGCCGATCGCCCTGTCCGAGCTCGCTCCGCTGGTGTCGCGGGCCGCGGTCGACGGTGATCCCGTGGCCGCGGCGCTCGCCCGGCGGGCGGCCGAGGCGCTGCTCGACGAGGCCGGAGTGCTGCTCCGCGACGCACCGTGGGCGCGGTCGGCCGTGGTCGCCGGCAGCGTGCTGGTGACGCCCGGGCCGGTGCGGGACGCCGTCCGACGGGGACTGACCGAACGCTTCGGACTCGAGGTCGGCGACGGACGCGACGGTGCCGCGGGGGCCGCCTGGCTCGCCACCCGGCGGCTGGGCCCGGCGCGGGCGGCCGACGACGTGCATCGCCGGCTCGCCGCCCGCACCGACCGTGGCTGAGGTTCGCTGTCAGGCCGGGGCGATCAGCCTGCCGTCGACCCGCTGGGGAATGCCACCGGGGTTGTCGTCCCGCAGCTCCGCGGGGAGCAGGGCGTCCGGTGAGTCCTGGAAGCAGACCGGCCGCAGGAAGCGCCGGATGGCGGTGATGCCGACCGACGTGTGGGCCTCCGCGGTCGACGCGGGATAGGGGCCGCCGTGGTTCATCGCCCAGGCGACGGCCACCCCGGTGGGGAACCCGTTGAAGATGACCCGGCCGGCCTTGTGCCCGAGAACGTCGGTGAGGCGACGGGGCAGCTCCGACTCGCCGTCGCCGGTGTGCACGGTCGCGGTCAGCGAACCCTCCACCCGGGCGAGCGCCGCGATGAGGTCCCGCTCGTCGCGGTAGGTGGCCACGACGGCGGCGGGGCCGAAGCACTCCTCGAGCAGTGGCCCGGTGAGGTCCGCCGCGGCGACGGCGAACAGCTGCGGCCGGGCTGAGTAGCCCGCTGCGAGGTCCGCGGTCGAGGACGCGAGGTCATCGACGCCGGACTGGGTCCGCAGCCGGGCGGTGCCGGCCTCGAACGCGTCGCGGATCCCCTCGCTGAGCATCCAGCCGGACGGGGCCTGCGCGGCTCCGTCGGCCAGCTTCGCGCGCAGCAGGTCACCGTCGGCGCCGGCCGGGACGAACAGCAGGCCGGGCTTGGTGCAGAACTGGCCCACGCCCATCGTGAACGACGTGAGGAAGCCCTCGGCGATCTTCTCCGCCCGCTCCGCCGCCGCGGCCGGGGTCACCACCATCGGGTTGAGGCTGCCCAACTCGCCGTAGAAGGGGATCGGGTCGGGCCGGGAGTTGGCGAGGTCGAAGAGCGCCCGTCCGCCGCGCAGCGAGCCGGTGAAGCCGACGGCCCGGATCGCCGGGTGGGTCACCAGCCGGGTGCCGGCGTCCTGGCCGTAGACGACGGCGATGGTGCCCTCCGGCGCCCCGCAGTCGCGCGCGGCCGCGACCATCCGCTCGGCGCAGCGCGCCGACGTCGCCGGATGGGCGGGGTGCGCCTTGACCACGACGGGGCACCCGGCGGCCAGTGCCGAGGCGGTGTCGCCACCGGGTACGGAGAAGGCGAGCGGGAAGTTGCTCACCGCGAACACCGCGACCGGACCCATCGGGGTCAGCATGCGGCGCAGGTCGGGGCGCGGGCCCATGGCGGTGTCGCCGGGGTGGTCGATGGTCGCTTCGACGTAGCCGCCGTCCTCGAGCGCCTCGGCGAACAGCCGGAGCTGATAGCAGGTCCGGGTCAGCTCGCCGCCCAGGCGGGTCGGGCCGAGTGCGCTCTCGCGATCGGCCAGCGCAACGATCGCCTCCCGGTCGCCTTCCAGCCCGTCGGCCATCGCCCGGAGCAGCCGCGCGCGGCCGTCGCGACCCATCGCCTCCAGGCCCGGATACGCCGCCCGCGCCGCCTCGCAGGCGGCATCGAGGTCGGCGGGGGATGTCTGCTCGGTCACCTTCTCGACGGCGTCGCCCGTACGCGGGTCGATGCTCACCACGGTGTCCACTCCGGCGGTCATCGGGTCACCTCCTGGGTGGTTCGGGGTCGTTGACGGGTGTCGTCATACCCGGCGACCAGCCACTGCATGTCGGTCCGGCCCCGGACGACGGGGTTCGTGAGGCTACCCACCTCGTCGATCTCGATCTGCACCTCGTCGCCCGCGGTGAGGGTGAACGGCGTCCCGGGCACCAGGCAGGTGCCGGTCGAGAGGATCACGCCGTCGGGGAAGGCGTCGGCGCGGGTCAGGTAGTCGACCAGCTCGTCGAGCCGTCGGCGGAGCTGGCTCGTGCTGGCCTCGCCGGACCAGTGCACGGCGCCGCCGCGGCGGATGGTGAGCCGGATCGTGAGGTCGTAGGGGTCGGTGACCTCCCAGGCCGGGCGGATACCCGGGCCCACGGAGCAGCCACCGAGATAGATCTTGGCCTGGGGGAGGTAGAGCGGGTTCTCGCCCTCCAGGGTCCGGGAGCTGACGTCGTCGCAGACGGTGTAACCGACGATCTCCCCGGCGGCGTTGACCACGACGGCGAGCTCGGGCTCCGGGACATCGACCTTCGAGTCGTCGCGGACGGCGATCGGTTCGCCGTCGCCGACCACCCGCCAGGCGACGGACTTGAAGAACAGTTCGGGACGGTCGGCGTCGTAGACCTGCTCGTAGACCGTGGCCGACCGCTCGCTCTCTTCGACCCGGGCGGCGCGGGACTGCTGGTAGGTGACGCCGGCCGCCCACACCTCGGTGCGACCGTCCGCGGGCGGGAGCAGGCGCACGTCGCCGACCGGGTACGTCGGCCCGCCGGGGTCCAGGCACCGCTCGCGCAGCGCCCCGGCCGGGAGCTGCAGGAGCTCGGCGAGCGTCGCGACGCCGGCGAAGCCGGTGACCTTGCCGTCGGTGAGGACGCCGACCGCACTCCCGTTGCTGTCATGCTGCGCAAACCGGACGATATGCACGCTGCTCCCCTCGGATCGGCTGAGGGTCGAACCTATCCGGAGCGCAACCGCAGCCCGCGTGGGGTGGGTCGGAACCCCGCCGCGGCGAGTGCCTGGGCGAGCGGGGAGTCGTGGACGCCGACGCCGTCGGCCCGCTCGACGGCCATCCGGCCGAGTCCGCCGTCGCGGACGGCGAGGGCCAGGGCGTCGGCCGCAGGTTGCAGCAGGGCCGGGTCGTCGGACCAGGACAGCAGTGAGCGCCCGCCGCGTTCGACGTAGAGCACGAGTTGCCCGTCGACGAGGACGACCAGCGCACCGGCCTTGCGGCCCGGGCGGTGGCCGGACTGTTCCGGTCGCTCCGGCCAGGAAAGCGCTGCGCCGTAGGCGTTGGCCGGGTCGGTCGCGGCAAGCACCTGGGCGCGTTGCGTGTCGGATCGCTCGCTCGCGAAGGTGCGGAGCCGGTCGACCGCGCCGGTGGAGGCGAACTGGGCCGCGCCGAGTCCCGCGACGAAATAGCCACGACGCACCCGGCCCGCCTCCTCGAAGGCGCGGAGCACGCGATAGGCGGCCGCGAAACCACCCGCCACGTGTTCGGCCGCCACCGCACCGCGCGTCACCACACCGTGGCGTTCGAGCAGGGTCTCGACGAGGGCGTGCGCGCGCGGCGTCGGATCGACCACCCGGTCCGGGAGCCGGGACCATCGCCCGGCGACCGTCGGGGGGCCGGTCCGGCTGGGCATCGGTGCGCGGCCGACCCGGCCGTATCGGGACCGGGGCGCCGCGGGTCGCCGGGGATGGGCGACCTTTCCGGCACCGAGCAGCGTCCGCAACGGCGCGAGGGTGTCGTTGGTCAGGCGGCCGGCCCACACCAGGTCCCATACCGCGGCGACGAGTGCGGCGTCGTCAGCGGGTCCGAGCTGCCCGTCGGCGAACACCCGATCGGCGAGTGCCCGGAAGAACAACGCCGCGTCGCCGGACAACGCCTCGATTACCGCGTCGTGCAACGGGGTCAGCGTCAGTGTCGTGTCGATCGGCGGGAGCACGAGATCAGCGATCTCGGTGGGGGCCAGGGCGATCCAGCCGTCGCCGCCGGGCAGCGCACCCGCGCCGGACCAGCGCACCTCACCGGCGGCGGTCAGCTCGTCGAGCATCGCCGGGGTGTATCCGGCGACCCGCGCGGGCAGTACCAGTGTCTCGAGCGCGGACGCCGGTACGGCGACGCCGGCGAGTTGGTCGAGGGCGTGGGTGAGGGCCTCCTGACCGCGCGCCGAGGAGACGCCGACCCGCTGCCAGGCGGGCAGGAACCGGGCCAGGGCTTCGGCCGGCACCGGCTCGACCTCACCCCGCAGCCGGGCCAGCGACCGCCGCCGCAAGGTGCGCAGCACCTCGGCGTCGCACCATTCCTGACCGGTGCCGCCGGGCCGGAACTCGCCGCTGACCACCCGGCCGGCGCCGGCCAGCCGGTGCAGCACCTCGGTGATCACGGCGGTGCCCATACCGAGGCGGGTCGCGCAGTCGCTGACGTGGAACGGCCCGTGGGTGCGGGCGAAACGCCCGACGAGATCGCCCAGCGGGTCGCGTACCGGCTCGGTGAAGGTCTCCGGAACCCCGACCGGCAGCGGCGCGCCGAGCGCGTCGCGGACCCGTCCGGCGTCCTCGATCCCGATCCACCGCTCCTCGCCGGCGATCCGGATCCGCAGTGCCCGCCGCGACTCCTCGAGCTCGGCCAGCCACCGGGGCTGCGCTCCGCGGGCGACGGCTTCGGCGGTGGTGAGGTCGCCGACGAGGCGGAGCAGATCGGCCGTCGACTCGACGTCGTAGGCCTTGCGGGAGTCGGCGAGCCGCTGCAGCTCGGCCTCGACCTCGGCGAGGGCGTCGGGATCGAGCAATTCGCGCAGCTCGGCCTGGCCGAGCAGCTCGGCGAGCAGCGCGTTGTCCAGCGACAGGGCCTGGGCCCGTCGCTCGGCCAGCGGCGCGTCGCCTTCGTAGATGAACATCCCGACGTAGCCGAAGAGCAGCGACTGCGCGAACGGCGATGCCTGCCGGGTCTCGACCTCGACGAGGCGCACCCGGCGCGATCGCAGGTCACCCATCAGTTCGACCAGCCCGGGCACGTCGAAGACGTCCTGCAGGCACTCGCGCATGGTCTCGAGCACGACGGGGAACGAGCCGTAGTCGCTCGCGACCTGCAGCAACTGGGCCGCCCGCCGGCGCTGTTGCCAGAGCGGAGTACGCCGTCGTGGGTCCCGCTTGGGTAGAAGCAGGGCGCGGCCCGCGCACTCCCGGAACCGGGAGGCGAACAACGCCGACCCGCCCACCTCCGCGGTGACCAGCGACTCGATCTCCTCCGGCTCGAAGACCGCCAGCTCCGCCGTCGGCGGCTCGGCGTCGTTCTCCGGCAGCTGGAGCACGATGCCGTCGTCGGCGTGCATCGACGTCACGTCGACGCCGTAGCGCTCCCGCAGCCGGGCACCGATCGCCTGCGCCCAGGGTGCGTTGACCTGTGCGCCGAACGGGGAGTGGACGACGAGGCGCCAGTCGCCCAGCTCGTCGCGGAACCGCTCGACCACGATCGTGCGGTCGTCGGGAAGCTGCCCGGTCGCCTCGCGCTGCGCGGCGAGGTAGTCGAGCAGATTGGTCGCCGCCCACGGATCCAGCCCGCCCTCGCGCAGCCGGCGCTCGGCGACGGCGCGGTCCGCGCCGGCCGTCGTCCGCAGGAACGCGCCGACGGCCCGACCGAGCTCGAGCGGACGGCCGATCGCGTCGCCCTTCCAGAAGGGCATCTTGCCCGCCTGGCCCGGGGCGGGGGTGACCAGCACCCGATCGTGGGTGATGTCCTCGATCCGCCATGACGACGTCCCGAGCAGGAAGACGTCGCCCACCCGGGACTCGTAGACCATCTCCTCGTCGAGCTCACCGACCCGACGGCCCGGCTCGCCCTCCGTCCCGACCAGGAACACCCCGAACAGCCCGCGGTCGGGGATGGTGCCGCCGCTGGTGACGGCCAGCCGCTGGGCGCCGGGTCGCGCAGTGAGAGCGCCGGTGACCCGGTCCCAGGTGATCCGCGGCCGCAGCTCGGCGAATTCGTCGGACGGGTAGCGGCCGGAGAGCATGTCGAGGACCGACTCGAGCGCGCTGGCCGGCAGCCCGGCGAACGGGGCCGACCGGGCGACCATCGCGGCGAGCTCGTCGACCGTCCAGTCGTCCATCGCGACCATCGCGACGATCTGCTGGGCGAGTACGTCGAGAGGATTGCGGGGGAAGCGGATCGCTTCGATCGCGCCGGCCTGCATGCGATCGGCGACGACCGTCGCCGCGAGCAGATCACCGCGGTACTTGGGGAAGACGACGCCGCGGCTGACCGCACCGACCTGGTGCCCGGCCCGCCCGACCCGTTGCAGGCCGGAGGCCACCGACGGGGGCGCCTCGACCTGCACCACGAGGTCGACCGCGCCCATGTCGATGCCGAGCTCCAGACTGCTGGTCGCGACGACCGCGGGCAGCCGCCCGGCCTTCAGTTCCTCCTCCACCACGGCCCGCTGTTCACGCGACACCGAACCGTGGTGCGCCCTGGCCACCACCGGCGGGGCGCCGGGCCCGGAGCCGGCCTGGGCCATCATCTCGGCCGGGAGCCGGCCCGAGCCGGAGTCGAGCTCCTCGCCGTACTGCCGCTCATAGGCGAGCTCGTTGAGGCGTGAGGTGAGTCGCTCGGCCAGCCGGCGCGAATTCGCGAACACGATGGTGCTGCGGTGGGCCTCGATCAGATCGAGGATCCGCTCGTCGACCGCCGGCCAGATCGACGAGCGCTGCTCGGCGCCGGTCGCGGACCCGGACAGGTCGCCGGTCGGCTCGCCCAGGGTGGACATGTCCTCGACGGGGACCACGACCTCCAACTGCACCGACTTCTGCGCCGGTGGCGCCACGACCGTGACCGGGCGTCCGCCGGCGAGGAACCGGCTCACCTCGTCGACCGGCCGGACCGTGGCCGACAGGCCGATCCGCTGGGCCGGCGTGTCGAGGAGCAGGTCGAGACGGTCGAGCGAGACGGCCAGATGAGCGCCGCGCTTGCTGGCGCAGACGGCGTGGACCTCGTCGACGATCACCGTGTCGATGCCGTGCAGCGCCTCGCGGGCGGCGCTCGTGAGCAGCAGGAAGAGCGATTCCGGCGTGGTGATGAGGATGTCCGGCGGACGCCGGGCGAAGGCACGGCGCTCCTCGGGCGGCGTGTCACCGGAGCGGAGGGCGACCTCGATGTCGGGCTCGGGGAGGCCGAGCCGCGCAGCCGCCTGCCGGATCCCGGTCAGCGGAGAACGCAGGTTGCGCTCGATGTCGACGGCGAGCGCCTTCAGCGGGCTGACGTAGAGCACCCGGCAGCGACGGCGTGGATCGTCGGGTTTGGGTGAGGTGGCAAGCCGGTCGAGGGCGGCGAGAAACGCGGCCAGCGTCTTGCCCGATCCCGTCGGCGCGACCACCAGGGTGTTACTGCCGCGCCCGATCGCGTCCCAAGCACCCTGCTGAGCGGCGGTGGGGGCGGCGAAAGCCCCGTCGAACCAGGCCCGGGTGGCCGGCGAGAAGTCGTCGATTGTGCTCACCATCGCATCCTGCACCGAGGGTACGACAGGTTCGCGGGTGCTCAATCCGGTCGACGGCGACCTCGGCGTCGACCGTCAGTGCCGGGCCGCTCCGGCGACCGCACGGTCGTCCGCCAGCGCCTCCGGTTCGACATCGAGCTCGGCGAGCAGATGACGGGCCGCCTGTGCCGCCAGGTCGCGGATCTCCGGCACGGCGTTGCACTCCCAGAGCCCGCCCCGGCGAGGCGGCCCGACGGTGATCAGACGCGGGTCGCTGTCTCCGTCGCGGTCGACGAGCGCGCCGAGGTCGTCGGTGTCGAGTCCGAGATGGAGCGGATCGGGCCGGATCAGGCCGTCGGCGAGCATCGAGGCCAGTAGCGGGTCGTCGGAGCCGGTGACGTCGGTGCGCGGACCGGTGCAGTTGAGGATCGCCGCCACTCGGAGCTCGTCCCGTGTCCCGTCCGGTGCTTCGAGCAACGCCCGGTAGCCCGGGGGATCGGGTTTGGCCCCGACCAGCGCCGCGCGGCGGATGGTCAGTCGGCCGTCGGCCATCAGGCGGTCCAGCGCTTCCGTGACTGCCGGCGCCGTCCGGTGCCGATGGACCTCCCACTCGCGGGCCGCGGTCGCGAGGAAGATCCGGCGCTCGTCCTCCGACAGGCGGATCCAGATGCCCTGCGTCACCGGGCGGAGGCCGTTCATGACCGCCCGCCAGTCCACGCCGGCCCGTGCCGCCGCGGCGACCTCCCGGTGGAGCAGCGCCCGGAGGCCGGCGACGGTGAGCGGCTCGCCGGCCGCGGGGATCGGGGTGGACCAGACCCCTTCGGGTCCCGACTGGTGACTACGCGGCAGGAGACCGTGCCGGCTCACCGCGATCGCCCGTCGCTGCGGGTGGTCGCCGAGCACGGTCAGCGCTGCGTCGACCGCCGTCAGCCCGGTGCCGACGAGCAGCAGCGGACCGTCGTCGGGAAGTCGCTCGAGCGCGTCGCTCTCCCAGGCGTTGACCAGGTCGCATCGCGTGGCGGTCGAGCCCGGAGTGGCCGGCGGCAGGTTGCCGTAGGCGAGGACGACGGCGTCGGCCCGGGCGGCGCCGTCGGTGGTCTGCAGGTCGAAGCCGTGTTCGGTCCGCCGGACTGCCCGTACCCATCCCCGGCGGACCTCTAAGACGCCGGTGCGCACGGCGTCGTCCACGAGTCCGGCGAGGTAGTCGCCGTAGTAGCGCCGCGGCAGGAAGGTGTCGTGGTGTACGTCGATGCCGGCGGACTCGGCCCACCGGACGAAGTCGTCGGGCTCGTCGGGGAAGGCGCTCATCCGGCCGGCCCGGACGTTGAGCAGATGCCGCAGGTCGGTCGTTCCGTAGGCGAGCCCCCGGCCTGGTCTAGTGGTCGGATCGAAGAGCTGGACCCGGATGGCCCGGTCCGATCGATCGGCGAGGCGGGTCAGCGCGACGGCCGTGAGCGCTCCGCTGGCGCCGCCGCCGACGATCGCGACCGTCCGTGGACGGCCGGAATCGTGTTGTCCCCCCATGTTCATCCTCAAAGTCTACCAGTTAGATAGGGATTAAAATCGGTTTCGGGGTATCGCCTTCCGCGCGGACGAATGGACCGGCATCGACAGCCGGCAGCCGTGCTGCTGCCCTCGCCCCACCCACCGGGCGCCGACTACGCTGGCCCGGTGCGGCTGACCGACTTCTGGGCGCGGATGCGCAGCCACTTCGGCGAGAGTTACGCCGACTCGCTGGCCCGCGACCATGTGATGGCCGGCCTGGGCGGGCGCACCGCGACGGAGGCGCTCGAGGCCGGGGTCGACACCAAGGCGGTCTGGCGCGCCGTGTGCGACGAGTTCGGCCTGCCGGCGCGGGAGCGGTAGTCGCTCGCTCTCCCCGGGCGGTCGTCGGATCCGCTCCGGCATGGATCGCGCCACCCGGCGTGTCGGCCGCCGCGATCGAACACCTGTTCGCCTAGGCTGTCCCCAGACACCACGGTGATCCACAGGTTGGCTCGGCCGGCGCCTTTTGTCGGAGGCCGGCTCTAGCGTCACCGATGACAGAAACGGCGCGGTGCCGCCCAGCGCGGGCCGCCGACGAAGAGGTGGACCTCATGGCAGGACTGGACCGCGAGAAGGCCCTTGACGTCGCGCTCGCCCAGATCGACAAGCAGTTCGGCCGGGGCTCGGTGATGCGGCTCGGCGACGAGACCCGCGCTCCGATACAGGTCATCCCGACGGGATCGATCGCCCTCGACGCCGCGCTCGGCATCGGCGGCCTCCCGCGCGGGCGGGTGGTCGAGATCTATGGCCCGGAGTCCTCGGGTAAGACGACCGTCGCCCTGCACGCGGTCGCCAATGCGCAGGCGGCCGGCGGGATCGCGGCCTTCATCGACGCCGAGCACGCGCTCGACCCGGAATACGCGAAGGCGCTCGGCGTCGACACCGATGCCCTGCTGGTGTCCCAGCCGGACACCGGCGAGCAGGCGCTGGAGATCGCCGACATGCTGGTGCGCTCCGGCGCGCTCGACATCGTGGTGATCGACTCGGTGGCCGCGCTCGTCCCCCGCGCGGAGATCGAGGGTGAGATGGGCGACTCCCACGTCGGCCTGCAGGCCCGGCTGATGAGCCAGGCGCTGCGCAAGATGACCGGTGGGCTCAACACCTCCAACACCACGGCGATCTTCATCAACCAGCTCCGGGAGAAGATCGGCGTGATGTTCGGCTCGCCCGAGACCACCTCCGGCGGGCGGGCGCTGAAGTTCTACTCCTCGGTGCGGCTCGACGTACGCCGGATCGAGACGCTCAAGGACGGCGGCGAGGCCGTGGCCAACCGGACCCGGGTCAAGGTGGTCAAGAACAAGGTGGCCCCGCCGTTCAAGCAGGCCGAGTTCGACATCGTCTACGGCGTCGGGATCAGCCGGGAAGGCTCGCTGCTCGACGTCGGCGTCGAGCAGTCGATCGTCCGCAAGTCCGGTGCCTGGTACACCTACGACGGCGACCAGCTCGGGCAGGGCAAGGAGAATTCGCGGGCGTTCCTGCGGGACAACCCCGATCTCGCCGACGAGATCGAGAAAAAGATCAAGGAGAAGATGGGGATCGGCGCCCAGCTGGATGCCGAGGCCGGCGCGGAGACGCCGGCACCGGCACCGGTCGACTTCTGATCGGATGAGCACCCGGCGTGCGACCCGTCGTTCCTCGCGGTCGGACCGGGCCGACGACCGTACCGACGATCGCGGCACCGGCCCGCCGGCCGATCCGGAGTCGGTGGCAAGGACCATCTGTCTGCGCCTGCTGACCCAGGGGCCGCGCACCCGGGCCCAGCTCGCGGACGCGCTGTCCCGACGTGGCGTCCCCGACGAGGCTGCGGGCCGGGTGCTCGCCCGGTTGGGCGAGGTCGGACTGATCGACGATGCCACCTTCGCCCGCTCCTGGGTGAGCTCGCGGCACCACGGTCGCGGGCTGGCCGGCCGGGCGCTGAGCGCGGAGCTGCGGCACCGCGGGGTCGACCCCGAGACGACGGCGGAGGCGGTGGGGGAGCTCGACCCGGACACCGAGGAGCAGACCGCTCGGGCCCTCGTCCGCCGCCGGCTGGCCGGCAGCGGCGACGCCCGGCTCGATCCGGTCACGCGCCAGCGTCGGCTGCTGGGACTGCTCGCCCGCAAGGGCTATCCCGCGGGCCTCGCCTATCGCGTGGTCCGGGAGGAGCTGACGGCGCGGGGGAGTCAGATCGATGACCTCGCGGGCCGCGGCGACCCCGACGCGGCGGAGGCGGTCGATCTCTCGCTCGGCGACGGTCCGTAGCCGTCGCCAGACCTGGCGTGTCGGAGACCGGCGGGCCGGTCCTCAGCTTGACCGTCCCCAGGGCCGGATTTAGCCTCAGAGTACGAGGAGTTAACCCTGCCACTGCATGTGTCCGATACGCCCATATAGAGCAGTCCGACCGACACCGCCTAGGTACACCATCTAGGTTGACCGTTCTCACCGCCCAGGGTTGGGCGTGTTCCCGTATCTGCGGGGTCTGTGTGTCGCGCCCTCCGGGCGCGGGTGTCGTGGCCGACGAGCCGCCGGGGCAGGTGACCGGCGCCCGCAGTGCGTCGGCGTCGGTGACTCCTCGTACCGCAGCACCGTGCGCACGCACGGTGGGAAGCCGACAGAGGAGGTTGACGTGTCAGGTCTCCTCCAGGCGCTCATCGTGGTGCTTCTTGGCGTCGTCCTCGTCGGTGTCGTCGTCTTGATTCGCGTGGTGGTGGTGACCAGTCGGGCCAAGGCCATCGCCGGTCGCACCCAGTCCCCGGCGGAAACCACCCCGCAGCACCCGCCCGAGGCGTCCACGAGTCCGGTCGACCCTGTTGCCACCGCGGCTGCCGACCACGCGGCCGGCGAGGACGCGTCGGAGGAGGCCGCCCGCATCATCGCTACCGCCCGTGCCGAGGCGGAGTCGTCCGCTGCGACCGCACGGCGTCGGGCGGAGGCGGAGGCCGCCTCGGTCCGGCGGACCGTCGCCCAGGAGGCCGACGAAGCCCGGCACGCGCTCGCGGTCGAGACCGACAACCTGCGCCGACAGGCCGACCTCGACGCGACTGCTGTGGTGCAACGGGCCCGGCACCGGGCCGAGCAGGACGCACAGCGGGAGGCCGAGCGGATCACCGAGACGGCCCGGGCGGCACTCGCCGACGCCGAACGCCGCGAGCAGCGGGTGGTCGAGCGCGAGGCCCGGCTCGACGAGGACCGGGCCCGGCTGGACCAGCGTGACCGGGAGCTGATCGACACGCAGCATGCGCTCGACGTCCGGGAGAGCGAGCTGGAGGAGTTCGACGCCGACTACCAGCGGGCGCTCGAACGCGCCGCCGGGCTGACCGCAGCCGACGCCAAGGCCGAGCTCCTCACGGTGCTGGAGTCGCAGGTACGCCGGGAGTCCGCGATCGTCGTCCGCGACGCGGAGGCGGCGGCCACCGCGACCGCGGAGCAGCGGGCCCGCCAGATCGTCACCGACGCCATCCAGCGCATCGCCAGCGACCAGACCGCGGAGAGCGTGGTCAGCGTCATGCACCTGCCGGCCGATGAGATGAAGGGCCGCATCATCGGCCGCGAGGGCCGCAATATCCGGGCGTTCGAATCGGTCACCGGCGTCAACGTGATCATCGACGACACCCCCGAAGCCGTGCTGCTGTCCTGCTTCGACCCGGTACGCCGCGAGATCGGCCGGCTCACCCTGGAGAAGCTCATCCTCGACGGCCGGATCCATCCGCACCGGATCGAGGAGGTCTACGAGCAGAGCAAGGTCGAGATCGACGCGCTGTGCCTCCGCGCCGGGGAAGAGGCCGTTCTCGAGGTGGGTGTCGGCGAGATCCACCCGGAGCTGATCGCCCTGTTGGGCCGGCTGCGTTACCGCACCTCCTACGGCCAGAACGTGCTCGCCCACCTGATCGAGACGGCGCACATCGCCGGGATCATGGCCGCCGAGCTGCACATGCCCACCGCCCTGCTGACCCGGGCGGCGTTCCTGCACGACATCGGCAAGGCGCTGACCCACGAGGTCTCCGGCAGCCACGCCATCATCGGCGCCGAGCTGGCCCGCAAGTACGGCGAGCACCCCGACGTCGTCCATGCGATCGAGGCGCACCACAACGAGGTCGCCCCACAGACGATCGAGGCGGTACTCACCCAGGCCGCCGATGCCTGCTCCGGCGGGCGCCCCGGTGCCCGCCGGGAGAGCCTCGAGTCCTACGTCCACCGGCTCGAGCAGATCGAGCAGATCGCCGGCAGCCGGCCCGGGGTGGAGAAGGTCTTCGCCATGCAGGCTGGCCGCGAGGTGCGGGTGATGGTCTCGCCCGAGGAGGTCGACGACCTCGGGGCCCAGATGCTGGCCCGCGACGTGGCGAAGCAGATCGAAGCCGATCTGACCTACCCGGGCCAGATCCGGGTGACGGTCGTCCGGGAATCCCGGGCCACCGAGATCGCCCGCTGAGGCTACGCGGGGCGCAGCCGCAGACCCTGCATGCCGCCGTCGACGGCCAGCGCCGTACCGGTGGTCGACGCCGAGAGCGGGCTCGCGAGGTAGGCGATCGCCTGGGCGACCTCGTCGGCGGAGACCAGCCGGCCGATCGGCTGGCGGGCTTCGAGCGCGGCCCGCTCGCCGGCCGGATCCGCCGCCGCGTCGAGCAGGCGACCCACCCACGGGGTGTCGACGGTGCCCGGGTTGACGCAGTTGACCCGCACACCGTCGCGCGCGAGGTCTGCGGACATCGCCATGGTGAGCGACTGCACCGCGCCCTTGCTGGCCGAGTAGAGCGCCCGCTGCGGGAGGCCCGCGGTGGCCGCGACAGAGCAGGTGTTGACGATCGCGGGGTGCGCGGACCGGCGTAGGTGGGGGAGCGCGGCCCGGGCGACGCGCACCATGCCCACCACGTTGACGTCGAAGACCCGGTGCCACTCGTCGTCGCTGTTGTCCTCGACCGTTCCCTGCGCGCCGATGCCGGCGTTGTTGACGACGACGTCGAGCCGGCCGAGCGCGGTCACGGCCTCATCGACCGCCGCCCGCACGGAGGCGTCGTCGGTGACGTCGGCGGGGAAGCCCAGCAGCGGTTTGGGCGCCGGTGACGGGTCGACGTCGAGCACGGCCACCTCAGCGCCCCGCTCGGCCAGCAGCGACGCGGTCGCCAGCCCGATCCCGGATCCGCCACCGGTCACTATCGCGGCCAGACCCTCGAAGTCGTTCATGCCTCTTTCCACACTGGACCATCCGGGAACTGGTATTCGGCAAGGGATTCGGGGCGGATCTGCGCGGAGAAGCCGGGTGCGGTCGGCACGTGGAAGCGCGCGTCGGTGACCGTCACCGGGTCGACGAAGTGCTCGTGCAGGTGGTCGACGTATTCGATCGCCCGGTCCTGCATGGTCGTGCTGACCGCGACGAAGTCGAACATCGAGAGGTGCTGCACCAGCTCACACAGCCCGACGCCGCCCGCGTGCGGGCAGACCGGGATGCCGAAGGCCGTGGCCAGCAGCAGGATCGCGATGTTCTCGTTGACGCCGCCGACCCGTGCCGCGTCGATCTGGCAGACGTCGATCGCCTCGGCCTGCATGAGCTGCTTGAAGACGACGCGGTTCTGCACGTGCTCACCGGTGGCGACGCGGATCGGGGCGATGCCCCGCCGGATGGCGGCGTGGCCGAGGATGTCGTCCGGGCTGGTCGGTTCCTCGATCCACCACGGGTCGAACTCGGCCAGCCGGCGCATCCAGGCGATCGCGTCGGCGACGTCCCACCGCTGGTTGGCGTCGACCGCGATGCGGACCTTGTCGCCGACCACCGCCCGGGCCGTCCGCAGCCGGCGGATGTCATCGTCGAGGTCGGCGCCCACCTTGAGCTTGATCTGGGTGAAGCCCTGGTCGACGGCCTCCCGGGCCAGCCGGGCGAGCTTGGCGTCGTCGTAGCCGAGCCAGCCGGGACTCGTGGTGTACGCCGGATATCCCTCGCCCCGAAGCCGGTGCTCGCGGTCGGCCTTTCCGGGCTCGGCCGCCTGCAGGATGTCCAACGCGCGTTGCGGGGGGAGGGCGTCGGACAGGTAGCGGAAGTCGACGAGGTCGACGACCTGCTGCGGGCTCAGATCGGCCAGCAGCTTCCACAGCGGCTTGCCCTCGCGGCGGGCGTAGAGGTCCCACGCCGCGTTGACGACCGCGGCGATCGCCATGTGCATGACGCCCTTCTCCGGGCCCAGCCAGCGCAGCGGGCTGTCATGGGTGAGCCGGCGGGCGAAGGCGCCCATGTCGGCCACCATCTCCTCGACCGACAGGCCGACCAGGTGGTCGCGCAGCACCTCGATCGCGGCCACGACCACGTCGTTGCCACGGCCGATGGTGAACGCGAAACCGTGCCCGGCGAGCCCGGCCGGGTCGTCGGTGTGCAGGACGACGTAGGCCGCGGAGTAGTCGGGGTCGGGGTTCATCGCGTCCGACCCGTCCAGATCGCGGGAGGTCGGGAAACGGATGTCGGTCGTCTCCAGCGCGGTGACGCGCGAGGGCACAGGCAGCTCCCGGGGGCCGGGTCCTTCGAGCCGTGATTCGGTGCAGGCAGGTATACCAGCCGACCGGCGCCGAGAGGTGGCGGGGGCGGGCCGGCCGGTAGCCTCGGGCACGGTCATCCGAGGAGAAGGAGAGCGACGTGCAGTTCATGAGGTTCGGGGATCCGGGCCGGGAGACGCCGGTCGTACGCACCGACGACGGCCGGCTGCTCGACCTACGGCCGGTCACCGCCGACATCGACCCGGCTTTTATCAGGGACGGCGGTCTCGACCGGATCCGGGCGGCCGTCGGGGCCGGTGACCTGCCGGCCGCGCAGACCGACGGGCTCCGCGTCGGGGCACCGATGTCGCGCCCGGGCAAGGTCGTCTGCATCGGCCTCAACTACCGCGACCACGCCGCGGAGACGCACGCCGACATCCCCGGCGAGCCGGTGGTGTTCACGAAGGCGAGCAACACGGTCATCGGCCCCTACGACGAGGTGCTGATCCCGCGGGGGAGCGTCAAGACCGACTGGGAGGTCGAGCTCGCCGTGGTCATCGGCGCGCCCGCCCGCTACCTCGAGTCGCCGGAGGCCGCCCGGGCCGTCATCGCCGGCTACGCCATCAGCAACGACGTCTCCGAGCGGGCCTTCCAGCTCGAGCGCGGCGGGCAGTGGGTCAAGGGCAAGTCGTGCGAGACCTTCAACCCGCTCGGGCCGTGGCTGGTCCCCGCCGACGAGGTTCCCGACCCGCAGGCGCTCGGCCTGCGGCTGTCGGTCAACGGCGAGACGCGGCAGGACGGCACCACCAAGGACATGATCTTCGCGGTCGACTACGTGATCTGGTACCTCAGCCAGTTCATGGTGCTCGACCCGGGCGATGTCGTGAACACCGGTACGCCGGCCGGCGTCGCGATGGGAATGCCCGACCAGCCCTACCTGCGGGCCGGCGACGTCATGGAGCTCGAGGTCGACGGTCTCGGCCGCCAGCGGCAGCAGGTCGGCCAGGCGTGAGCGACACGGTGGCGGAGACGACCGGCCGGCGGGTCGACGAGCAGCGCCCGCTCGGCGCCACCGACCTCACGGTCAGCGCGCTCTCGCTCGGCACCGCACCGCTCGGGAACCTCTTCACCGAGGTCACCGACGACGAGGCGACGGCGACCGTACGTCGGGCCGTCGAGCTCGGGCTCAGTTACGTCGACACGGCGCCGTTCTACGGCCACGGCGTCGCCGAACGGCGTACCGGCGCGGCACTGGCCGGGCTCCCGCCGGGCCGGGTCCGGCTCTCCACCAAGGTGGGGCGGCTGATCCGACCGGCGAGCGGCGCCGACACCGGTGACTTCGCGGTCGCCGGCGACACCATGCCGGTCTTCGACTTCACTGCGGACGGCGTACGCCGATCCCTCGAGGAGAGCCTGCAGCGGCTCGGGCTCGACCGGGTCGACATCGTCTACATCCACGACCCCGACGACCACGTCGAGCAGGCGCTCACCGAGGCCTACCCGGCGCTGCACCAGCTCCGCAGCGAAGGCGTCGTGTCGGCGATCGGCGTGGGCATGAACGGCCCGCAGATCCCGGCCCGGTTCGTGCGCGAGACGGACATCGACTGCGTGCTGCTCGCCGGGCGCTACACCCTGCTCGACCAGTCCGGGCTGACCGAGCTGCTCCCGCTGTGCCTCGAGCGCACCGTGTCGGTCGTCGTCGGCGGCGTCTACAACTCCGGCATCCTCGCCGATCCGCGCCCCGGCGCCCGCTTCGACTACCGCCCGGCCGCGCCGGAGGTCCTCGACCGGGCCCGGCGGCTGGACGCCGTGTGCCGCCGGCACGGGGTGCCGCTGGCCGCCGCGGCGCTGCAGTTCCCGTTGCGGCACCCGGCCGTCGCCTCGGTGCTCACCGGGGTGCGATCGGTGGCCGAACTCGAGACCAACGCCGCCGCGCTGGCGACGCCGGTGCCCGCCGACCTGTGGGCGGAGCTGATCGCGGACGGGCTGTTGCCGGCGTGAGCGGCGCGCGGCCCGGGCGGATCGACGCCCACCACCATCTGTGGGACGTGACCCGTCGCGACTACCCGTGGCTCGACGATCCGGCCTGCGCCCCCATCCGGCGCACCTTCGCCCTCGACGACCTCACCCCGCTGCTCGACCGGTCCGGCGTCGCGCAGACCGTCGTGGTGCAGGCCGTGGACATCGCGGAGGAGACCGCCGACCTGCTCGAGACCGCCGACGGCCCGGGCGTGGTCGCCGGCGTCGTCGGCTGGGTGGACCTGACCAAGGGCGATGTGGGCGATCGGATTACGGCGTTGCGCGCCGGCACCGGCGGCGCGCGGCTCGTGGGTTTCCGGCACGGGGTCCAGGGCGAGCCCGACCCTGATTGGCTGTGCCGGCCCGAAGTCCGGCGCGGGCTGGGCGCCGTCGCCGACGCCGGGCTCGTCTACGACCTACTCACCCTCCCCGGGCAGCTGCCCGCCGCCGTGCGCACCGTGATCGACCAGCCCGATCTTCGCTTCGTCGTCGACCACCTGTCGAAGCCGCCGATCGCCTCGGGGGACCGCGAGCCCTGGGAGACCAGGATCCGGGCGCTGGCCGCGCAGGACAACGTCGTGTGCAAGCTGTCCGGGATGGTCACCGAGGCCGACCGCGGCGCCTGGACGGTCGACGACCTGCGCCCCTACGCCGACGTGGTGCTCGACGCGTTCGGCCCGGAGCGGTTGATGTTCGGCTCGGATTGGCCGGTGTGCACGCTCGCCGCGCCGTACGACCGGGTCATGGCGGCGGCGGAGGACCTGACCGGCCAGCTCTCCGAGACCGAACGGGCGGCGGTGTTCGGTGACACCGCGCGGCGGGTCTACCGCCTCGCCTGAGGCGGCTGCCAGCCCGATCCGGCGGGCCGCCGGCGACCGCTCGCGTACCCTCGACTCCCGACGGCGCGACGACGAGACACCGAGTCCGGGACGATTGTGAACGCACGCACCTACACGGTCCGCACCTTCGGGTGCCAGATGAACGTGCACGACTCCGAACGACTGGCCGGGCTGCTCGAGGAGGCCGGCTACACCCCCGCGGCCGCCGCGGACTCCGCCGACGTCGTGGTCCTCAACACCTGTGCGGTCCGGGAGAACGCCGACAACCGGCTCTACGGCAACCTCGGCCAGCTGCGCCCGGTCAAGTCCGGCCACCCGGGCATGCAGATCGCGGTGGGCGGCTGCCTGGCTCAGAAGGACCGCGGCGAGATCACCCGGCGGGCGCCCTGGGTGGACGTGGTCTTCGGCACCCACAACATCGGGTCGCTGCCGGCACTGCTGGAGCGGGCCCGGCACAACGACGAGGCGCAGGTGGAGATCGCCGAGTCGCTCGAGGTGTTCCCCTCGACCCTGCCGACCCGGCGGGAGTCGTCCTACGCCGGGTGGGTGTCGATCTCGGTCGGGTGTGACAACACCTGCACGTTCTGCATTGTGCCGTCGCTGCGCGGCAAGGAGACCGACCGGCGCCCGGGCGACGTGCTCGCCGAGGTCCGAGCGCTGGTCGAGCAGGGCGTCCTGGAGGTCACGCTGCTCGGGCAGAACGTCAACTCCTACGGCCGCAGCTTCGGTGACCGGCTCGCCTTCGGCCGGCTGCTGCGGGCCTGCGGCGACGTCGACGGGCTGGAGCGGGTCCGCTTCACCAGCCCGCACCCGCGGGACTTCACCGACGACGTGATCGCGGCGATGGCCGAGACGCCCAACGTCTGCCACCAGCTGCACATGCCACTGCAGTCGGGCTCGGACAGGGTGCTCAAGGCGATGCGGCGCTCCTACCGGCGCGACCGCTACGTCGCGATCCTCGACAAGGTGCGCGCCGCGATGCCGGACGCGGCCGTCACGACCGACATCATCGTCGGCTTCCCGGGCGAGACGGAGGAGGACTTCGCGGCGACGGTGGACGTCGTACGCCGGGCCGAATTCGCCGGAGCGTTCACCTTCCAGTACTCGCCGCGGCCCGGTACGCCGGCCGCGGGTATGGCTGATCAGATCCCGAAGCCGGTCGTGCAGGAGCGGTACGACCGACTGGTCGAGGCCGTCGAAGAGGGTGCCTGGCAAGGGAACAAGCGGCTCGTCGGCGAGGTGGTCGAGGTGCTCGTCACGACCGGCGAGGGACGCAAGGACGCGGCGACGCACCGGATGACCGGCCGGGCGCGGGACGGCCGGCTGGTGCACTTCGCCGGATCGCCGCAGGTCCGGCCCGGCGACGTCGTGCACACCGCTGTCACCTACGCCGCGCCGCACCACCTGGTCGCCGACGGCCCGGTGCAAGCGCACCGGCGTACCCGCGCCGGCGACGCGAGTGAGGCGGGGCTGCGTCCGGCGACTCCTGGGGTGCTGCTGGGCATGCCGACGGTCGGTGCGCCGGCGAGCTGATCCGGGTGGTCAGCGGCTGGTGGTGCGCTCGGCCTCGGCCAGCCAGTCGCGCCGGGCGGCCAGGGCGGCTTCGGTTTCGGCGACCCGGCGGTCGTCGCCGGCGGCCCGGGCCCGGGTGACCGCGTTCTCGGCCTTCTCCACCGCCTGGCGCATCTGGTCGAGCAGTGGGTTGCTCGCCGTGACCTGGGCCCGCTCGTCGGCGGCGGCACGGACCCGTTCCTCGGCTCCGCGCATGCGGTCGTCGAGGGCCCGCGCCGACTCCCGCGGAGCAGGGCCGACGGCGTCGTAGCGTTCCTGGATCCGGCGCAGCGCGGCGCGGGCGCCCTGCCGGTCGCGATCGGGATCGAGAGCCTCGGCCTCGCCGATCAGTGCCTCCCGGGTGCGTTGGTTGTCCAGCTTCTCCGCGTCCCGGGCCCGTAGCAGCTCGGCCCGCCGGCCGAAGAACGTGTCCTGCGCGGCGCGGAACCGCTTCCACAGCGCGTCGTCGACCGACTTCGCCGCGCGCCCGGCGTCCTTCCACTCCCGCATCAGCGCCTTCAGGCGCGACGCGGTGGGTCCCCAGTCGCTCGACTCCGCCAGGCTCTCGGCCTCGGTGATCAGGCGCTCCTTGTGCTCGCGTACGGCGTCGCGTTCGACGTCGAGGGCGGCGAAGTGCGCGCCGCGCTGGCGGGTGAAGGTGTCGCGGGCGGTCCGCAGCCGTTTCCACAGTGCTTCGTCGGTACGCCGGTCGACGCCCTTGATCTCGCGCCACTCCTCGACGATCGTCCGGAACCGGTCGCCGGTCGTCTTCCAGCCGGAGTCGTGGGTGGCGAGCCCTTCGGCCTCGACCACCAGGGCCTCCTTGGCGGCGACCGCTCGCTCCCGGGCCGCGGTCCGGTCGGCCGCACGGGCGTCGGCGCGGCCGCGGGCGGACTCGATGAGCCGCTCCAGCCGCTGGTCGAGGGCATCGAGGTCGCCGACGACGCTGGCGGTGGGCAGGCCCTTGCGCAGGTCGCGGGCGTGCTTGCCCGTGGCCGCCGGGTCGCCCGCGCCGGAGGCCAGCCGCTGCTCGAGCAGCTCCACCTCGGTGACCAGGTCGGCGTAGCGCCGGGCGAAATGCTCCAAGCCGGCCTGGGGGTCGCCGGCCTGCCAGGACCCGACGCTGCGTTCACCGGCCGACGTGCGCACGTAGACCGTGCCGTCGTCGTCGATGCGACCCCACGAGGTGGCCGATCGGTCGGTGCCTGGCGTCATCGGGTTTGCTCCTCCTCCACACCCGACCCTGCAAGAGGTGCCGGTGCGGGCATTCTCACAGGTTCGGCGGCCGCACGGCCACGGTGATACCTGCGCCGCGGTCACCGGCCTCCGCACCGATTAGCCTTTCAGACATGCGGGCGCCCGACCACACCGGCGGTCATTCGGCCGACCGGCCTACGCGGCGACGGCGGTGAGCGCGCCCCCACTGATCGCGGTCGTCGGGCCCACCGCCGTCGGGAAGTCAATGCTGGCGGTCCGGCTGGCGCAGCGGATCGGCGGCGAGATCGTCAACGCCGACTCGATGCAGATCTACCGGGGCATGGACATCGGAACGGCGAAACCCACGGCCGCCGAGCGCCAGGGCGTGCCGCACCACCTCTACGACGTCTGGGACGTCACCGAGGCGGCCAGCGTGGCGGAATACCAGCGACTCGCTCTCGCCGCCGTGGCGGAGATCCGCGGCCGGGGCCGGATCCCGGTTCTCGTCGGGGGTTCCGGGCTCTACGTACGGGCGGTGGTCGACCAGATCGACTTTCCGGGCACCGACCCCGATGTCCGGAACCGCCTGGAGCGCGAGCTCGCTGACGTCGGCGCGCAAACGCTGCATCGGCGGCTGGCGGGCGTCGACCCGGCCGCGGCCGAGGCGATTCTGCCCAGCAACGGCCGCCGTATCGTGCGCGCACTCGAGGTGATCGAGATCTCCGGGCGGCCCTTCTCGGCGACGCTGCCCTCCTACGACGACCGGCCGGGGTGCCGGCAGATCGGTCTCGACTGTGTCGACCTCGATCCCCGGATCGAGGCACGGGTCGACCGGATGTGGGCCCGCGGGCTGGTCGACGAGGTCACCGGACTGCTCGCCGTCGGCCTGCGGGAGGGACGCACCGCGAGCCGCGCACTCGGCTACGCGCAGGTGCTCGACCTGCTGGCCGGCCGGTGCACCGCGGACGAGGCGCGGGAGCAGACGCAGCTTGCGACCCGGCGCTTCGCCCGCCGGCAGCGGTCCTGGCTCCGCCGCGATCCGCGGGTGATCTGGCTCTCCGCCGACTCGCCCACGCTCGAGGACGAGGCCCTGCGCCGTACGCTCGACTGAACGGTCGGGCGTCGAGGAGTGACGAGGGAGACGGCGTGGACAACGGGTTCGTGACGTTCGTGAAGGGACACGGGACGGAGAACGACTTCGTCCTGCTACCCGATCCGGGCGATCGCCTCGACCTGCGGCCGGAGCTGGTCCGGGCACTGTGCGACCGGCGGGCGGGGATCGGGGCCGACGGCGTGCTGCGGGTCGTGCCGGCGGCGGAGGGCTCGGGCGCCCGCTGGTTCATGGACTACCGCAACGCCGACGGCTCGATCGCGGAGATGTGCGGCAACGGGGTGCGGGTCTACGCGCGGTACCTCGTCGATGCGGGGATGGCCGAGCCGGGTGAGCTGATGCTCGCCACCCGCGGCGGCCTGCGCGCGGTCCGCGTACCCGAGACCGGTGACGTCACGGTCGACATGGGGACCCCGCAGCTACTCACCGACAGCCCCGTCGTGGCCGGTCGACCGGGCGTCGCGATCTCGATGGGCAACCCGCACGTCGTGGTCCGGGTCGACGACGAGAATTCTCTCGACGCGCTGGACCTGTCCTCGCCTCCCGTTGTCGAACCGGCGCTGCCCGACGGACAGAACGTCGAGTTCGTCGTGCGCAGCGGCCGGCGGCGCCTGACGATGCGGGTGCACGAGCGCGGGGTGGGGGAGACGCGCTCATGTGGCACCGGGGTCTGCGCCGCGGTCGTGGCGACGGTCGCGGCCGACGGCACCGGCCGCGGTGACGAGTTTCAGGTGCAGGTCCCGGGCGGCGTCCTGACCGTGTCGTGGCGGACCGACGGGACCGTCCTGCTGCGCGGCCCGGCGGTCCTGGTCGGCAGTGGCCGGCTGTCCGCGGCGTGGTTGCGGCAGGCGGGTCATACCTCGCCGTCGACGGACTCCAGCTCCGGCTCGGCGCCGGTGGAATCGGGTTCGGTGGGCTCCGGCTCGGGGTCGTAGCCGGTCGGCAGTTCGCGCATCCTGCGCAGCGGCGACAGATAGGCCGGAAGAAAGACGAACAGCGAAGCCACGGACGCCACCCACACCGTCTCGCGCACACCGATGGCCGAACCCAGTACGCCGCCGATCAGCCCACCGACCGGCATGGTGCCCCAGACGATGAAGCGCATGCTGGCGTTCATCCGGCCGAGCAGCCGGTCGGGGCACAGTCCCTGGCGGAAGCTGACCTGGGTGATGTTGTAGACGGTGGAGCCGGCGAAGGTGACGAAGAATCCCACGGCGGGCAGGACGAGCAGCCAGCCATGCCCGGCCAGCGGAAACAGCAGCGCGAAGACCCCCGACACCGCCACGCTCTTCCAGATCGTCTGACCCTGCCCGTAGCGATCGGCGATCCGCCGGGCCAGCAGCGCCCCGAGCAGGCCGCCGACGGCGCCCACGCTGAGCAGCACACCGATGAGGCCGGCGGACAGGTGCAGTATCCGGGCGAGCAGCACGATCATCATCGCCCCGCTCATGGCGGAGAACAGGTTCGAGCTGCCGGTGGTCGCCGCGATGGCCCGCAGCAGCGGATCCCGTACGACGAAGGCGACTCCCTCCTTGATCTCGCGGCCGAGATGCGCGTCGGGCGCCCGCTGCGGGCGGACCTCGCGGTGGCGGATCAGGCCCACCCAGAGCGCCGACCACAGGAAGCTCGCGGCGTCGGCGAGCAGCGCGGTCGCCGGGCTCAGCACCTGGACGAGCAGGCCGCCGATGCTCGGTCCGGCCACCATCGAGACCGACTGGCTCGCCTGCAGCTTCGCGTTGCCCTCCACCAGGTGCTCCCGACCGACGAGGAAGGGCAGGTAGCTCTGGTAGGCCACGTCGAAGAAGACGGTGAAGACGCCGTTGACCAGCACGACGACGTACAGCTGCCCGATCGTGAGTACGCCGAGGTAGGCGGCCACCGGCACCGAGCCGAGGGCGACTCCGCGGCAGAGGTCGGCGACGATCATCACGTTGCGGCGGCGCATCCGGTCGACCCAGGCCCCGGCGGGGAGGCCGACCACGAGGAAGGCGAGCGTTTCGAACGTGGTCAGCAGGCCGACCTGGAACGGTGAGGCGTGCAGCACCGTGACGGCGAGCAACGGGGCGGCGAGCAGGGTGATCTGCGTCCCGAACTGGCTCACCGTGTCGCCGCACCACAACCGGACGAAGTCGCGGTGGTGGATCAGGCTCTGAGCCCCGGCACGATGGCGCACCATTGCAGCCTGAGCGAGTGATTGGGAAATGTCAATGACTTTGCTTCAGGCGCCCCCTAGGCTGTGTAGATGGCGACGGACCGTGTTCGCCGTCCGGCGACGGAATCCGAGGCACGCACCCTGGCGTCGGCCGTGCGGCTGCGGATCCTCCGGCTGTGCCTGGACGACGAGCTGACCAACAAGGAGATCGCGGACCGGCTCGGCCGCGATCCGGCGTCGGTGCTGCACCACGTCCGGCGCCTCGTCGACGACGGGTTCCTGCAGGCGCTGCCGCCCCGCCGCGGACGTCGGGGAGCGCGCGAGCGGCCCTACCGGGCGACCCGCAAATCCTGGGAGCTCTCCCAGAGCGACGTCGAAGTGGTCGGTCAATCCTCCGATGCGATGCTGCAGGCGTTCCTGGCCGAGGCGGCCGAGGCGGGCACGCTGAAGAGCGCCTCACGGCTCGGCCTGACCCTCGGCCCGGAGCAGCTCGAGGAGTTCCTGGACCGACTGCAGGACGTGTTCGACGAATATGCCCGCCGGCCGCCCGATCCCGACGGAATCCGATGGTCGGTCTTCTTCGCCATGCACCGCGATCGGCGCGGGGTACACCCGGAGTAGCTCCGGCTAATGGAGGTGTCTTCCCCCGCCGCCCGTGGCACCATTGACGTACAGATGACTGAACCCGCTGCGGCACACAGGCCGCTCTTCGAAGCTGACGGCGAGGGCTTGGAGCTCGCCGAGCGCCAGGCACTGCGCCGCGTCACCGGACTCGCGACCGAACTCTCCGACGTCAGCGAGGTCGAATACCGCCAGCTACGCCTCGAACGGGTGGTCCTGGTCGGGGTATGGACCGACGGCACAGCCGCATCGGCGGACAACTCGATGGTCGAGCTCGCCGCTCTGGCCGAAACGGCCGGGTCGCAGGTGCTCGAGGCGCTGGTCCAGCGCCGGGACCGGCCGGACCCCGCGACCTACATCGGCTCCGGCAAGGCCCGCGAGCTGCGCGACGTGGTGGTGGCCACCGGCGCCGACACCGTCGTCTGCGACGGTGAGCTGACCCCGGGTCAGCTGCGCCAGCTCGAGTCGATCGTCAAGGTCAAGGTGATCGACCGGACCGCGCTGATCCTCGACATCTTCGCCCAGCACGCCCGCAGCAAGGAGGGCAAGGCGCAGGTCGAGCTCGCTCAGCTGCAGTACCTCATCCCGAGGCTGCGCGGCTGGGGCGAGTCGATGTCCCGTCAGGCGGGCGGCCGGGTCGCCGGCGGTGGCGGCATCGGGACCCGTGGACCAGGCGAGACCAAGATCGAGACCGACCGGCGGCGGATCCGGGCGCGGGTGGCCAAGCTGCGCCGCGAGATCGCCGGAATGTCACAGGTCCGGGGTACGAAACGGCAGGAACGGGTACGCCGCGAGGTTCCGGCCGTCGCGATCGCCGGCTACACCAACGCCGGCAAGTCCAGCCTGCTCAACCGCCTCACCGGTGCCGGCGTACTGGTCGAGGATGCCCTCTTCGCGACCCTCGATCCGACCGTACGGCGGGCGCACACCCGCGACGGCCGGGAGTTCACGCTGACCGACACCGTCGGGTTCGTCCGACACCTGCCGCACCAGCTGGTCGAGGCGTTCCGCTCGACCCTGGACGAGGTCACCGACGCCGACCTGCTGGTGCACGTCGTCGACGGTTCGCATCCCGACCCGGAGTCGCAGATCGCCGCGGTGCACGAGGTACTCGGCGAGATCGACGCCACTCGGGTGCCGGAAGTCCTCGTCGTCAACAAGATCGACGCGGCCGACCCCGACGTGCTGGGCCGGCTGCGCCGCCTCTACCCGGACGCGGTCTACGTCTCGGCCCGCACCGGCGCCGGGCTGGAGACGCTGCTGGACATGCTCGAGGACCGGGTCCCGCACCCGCAGGTCGAGGTGACCGTGCTCGTGCCGTATCAGCGTGGTGACCTCGTGTCACGGGTGCACGACGCCGGCGACGTACTGGCCAGCGATCACACGGCGGACGGGACCCTGCTGCACGCCCGGGTCCACGGGGAGCTCGCCGCGGCACTGGAGTGCTACGCGGTCGCCGTACCGCGCTGAGGATGGCCGAACCGACGGAAAAGCGAGAACTGTCGGCCTCTGCCATCGCGCCGATTGCCGTGGTCGGCGTACTGTAAGCGGGCAGGCACGTCGAACCGACAGGAGCAGGCTAATGCTGGGTGAGCTCAGCCCGTGGCACTTGCTGATCGTTGCCGTGGTCTTCTTGGCCCTCTTCGGATACAAGAAGCTGCCCGACGCCACCCGCTCAGTCGGGCGGTCGTTGCGCATCTTCAAGTCCGAGATGAAGGGCATGCACGACGAGGAACCGGCCAGTGAGTCGACCGCGAAGACCCCGCCGGTGATCGAAGCGGCGAAGCCGGCACCGACCGCGGCAGCGCAGCAGTCGAGCGCCGCCGAGTCGGGGACGCCGCCCGCGCCACCGGCGAGTGGCGCCTAGCCGACCTTCCCCCGCGGCACGTCCGGTCCGCGCGACCGGGGCGCCGGCGGATGTTCGTCGTGCGCCGGGAGGCGCCGGGCCGGCCCATCCGCCCGGGCGGCGGCTGGTGGCGGTGTGTCTGCTTCTTGTCGCCTGGATCAGCGCTGATGTGCTGCTCCGCGGGCCGTGGACGCGACTGGACGCCTCGATCAGCAGTCAGCTGGCCGGGTCGGGACTTCGAAACCGGCCCTGGCCCGGTGACGTGCTCTATGCGCTCACCCTGTTCGGTGGCCGGGCGGAGGTCCTGATCGTCGTCGGGGGATTCGCGTCGCTGCTCGCCTGGCGCCGGCGGACCTGGGAGCCGCTGTCCCGTCTCGTGGCCGCCCTGATCCTGCTCACGCTCACCGTCTACGCGTTCAAGCTCGGGGTGGGCCGCACGGCGCCGACGACGGATCTGCTGCACGCCGGGGGCGAGTCCTATCCGTCGGGCCATGTGCCCAATGCGGTGGTGATGTGGGGCCTGGCGGCCTGGTTGGCGGCCGACTACGGCGCTCCCGACGTGCTACGCCGGATGCTCGATCGGCTCCGGTATGTCGCGCCCGTGCTCACCGCGGTCGGGATGCTGCTGCTCAACTACCACTGGCTGTCGGACCTGGTGGCCGGCGGCGCCGTCGGCATCGTCCTGCTGTGGGTGCTGCACCGCATCTTCGACCGGCGCCGGGTGCTGCCCGCCTGAATCAGACCTTGCGGAGCACGGTCACGACGCGACCGAGGATGGTCGCCTCGTCCCCGGGAATGGGTGCGTAGGCCGGGTTGTGCGGCAGCAGCCAGGCATGGCCGTCGCGCCGCCGGAAGGTCTTCACGGTGGCCTCGCCGTCGATCATCGCCGCAACGATGTCGCCGTTCTCGGCGACCTGCTGCTGGCGCACCACGACCCAGTCGCCGTCGGTGATCGCGGCGTCCACCATCGAGTCACCGGCGACCCGCAGCAGGAAGAGGGTGCCCTCGCCGACCAGCGCCCGCGGCAGCGGGAAGACGTCCTCCACGGCCTGCTCGGCGAGGATCGGACCTCCGGCGGCGATCCGGCCCACAACCGGGACGTAGGTGGGGGTGGGGTGCTGATCGTCGGCCGTCGGCGCACTTGAATCCGCTCCGACGGACGCGGCGGCCGCCCCGGGTATCCGGACGTCCACCGCCCGCGGGCGGTTGGGGTCGCGCCGCAGCAGGCCTTTCCGCTCGAGCGTCGTGAGCTGATGGGCGACGCTGGACGTCGAGGTGAGGCCGACCGCCTCCCCGATCTCCCGGACGCTGGGCGGATATCCGCGCCGGTCGACCGAGTCGCGGATCACCTCGAGCACCCGCCGTTGCCGCGTGGTCAGGCCGCTCGCGTCCGCCGGACCATCGGGGAGCGACCGCACCGCCGACGTCGCCCGCGCCCCGGCGCCCGACGGTTTCTTGGCAGCGGTTGCCTTCTGAGGTGCTTTCCGGCGTGCTTTCGGGGCACCCGACGCGCGCGGGCTGCTCTTCCGGCCGCCGTCCTCGGCGCCAGCTCCACGGGTGTTCTGCGACCGGCCGCTCACGTTGCCTCCCTGCCCATCGCCCGCCACCCGGTCGGCTGCCATGGACGGCGCTCGACCGAGCCGGCGGACGGGATCATCCGGTTTGTCTCTTCCGGCGTGCCCTGAACGGTAGCGACTTTCGCCCGGCGATCCAAACATCTGTTCGAACGACACGCCGGGACGACTCGGAGTTGTCGGAGCCCCGTGGTAGACATCGCACAGGCGTTCGAATCGAACACCCGTTCGACCGATCGGCCGCTCGACCCGTCGAGCAGGTCGCCAGGTCGGGCTCTGACGGCAGGGAGTCATCGTGTCCATCGCCTGCGACATCCGCCTCTCCGGCTCATCGGCGGCCCGGCCGCGTCCGGCCGCGTCGCCCTCGCCCTCGCCCGGAGGGCAGTGCGTGATCATCGAGTTTCCGGTTCCGGTCACCGCCCTCCGCTCGGCGCCCGCGGCGCACCCGCCGCGGGCCGACCGGCATCCGCACCGGCATCCGGTCCGGTTGACCCGGCGTGGCCGCCGGCTCGCCGCCTCGGCGATCGGGGCCCTGGTGGTCGGTTCCCTCGGGGTCGGCGGGCACGCGCTGGCGACCCGGACCGATGCGGCGCCGGGCATGACGCCGGCGTCGTCCACGGCGGTGGTCGTGCGCGCCGGAGACACGCTGTGGTCGATCGCGCACTCCGTTGCACCCGATCGGGACCCGCGGGACGTCGTGGCCGCGCTGCGGGCCCGCAATCACCTCTCCAGTGCCGCGCTGCGACCGGGTGAGCGCCTCGCGGTGCCGCGAGATGTCCCCTGAGCGAGGTTCCCCGGGGTTTCCGCCACGGTGGATCGACGGCCACCGTGCTGCCGAAATCGGGCCGTTGCAGCGGGCGCGCCGGGGTTGCGCAGCGGGAGATGGCGGCCTACTGTCCACTACTACATCTTGTGGTTACACTGGTGTAAGTTGTACACAGGTTGGGTTGGGTTGTCCTCAGCCGGTGCACAGGTTGTCCGCAGTGTTATCCACAACGGGGCCGGCGGACACCACACAGACTGACCAGCGCTGACCGGGCGAGACCGCCGCGAGACGGCCCGCCGATCGGGGGAGGAGGAACCATGCGCTGTCCGTACTGCAAGTTCGGCGACTCGCGGGTGGTCGACTCCCGCGAGGTCGACGACGGTCAGGTGATCCGTCGCCGTCGGTCGTGTCCGGAGTGCTCGCGACGGTTTACCACCGTCGAGGAGCCCACCCTGGCCGTGATCAAGCGGAGCGGCGTCACGGAGCCCTTCAGCCGCACCAAGGTCGTCGACGGCGTACGGCGGGCCTGCCAGGGCCGGCCGGTCGACGAGGACGCCCTGGCCCTGCTCGCCCAGTCCGTCGAGGACGCCGTCCGGGCGACCGGATCGGCCGAGATCCCGAGCCACGAGGTAGGCCTGGCGATCCTCGGCCCGCTCCGCGAGTTGGACGAGGTGGCCTACCTGCGCTTCGCCAGCGTCTACCGCTCGTTCGACTCGATCGCGGACTTCGAGGCCGAGATCCAGACCCTGCGCCGACAGTCGACGCCGACTCCGTAGGGCGCCCGCAAGACCAGTACCACCGATGACCTGCAGTGCTGAACCAGCACCACCGAACTGCGCCACCGACGAGACCGCTGCCACGACGAAGGGAACCCGGTCATGACCGAGACCACCGGCCGCCCATCGACCCGCTCCGACGGATCTGCCCGCCCTTCGGACGGGCTTCGGGTCAACCGCGTCTACACCCAGGAGGGTGTGCATCCCTATGACGAGGTGACCTGGCAGCGGCGCGACGTGGTGATGACCAACTGGCGCGACGGCACGGTCAACTTCGAACAGCGGGGCGTGGAGTTCCCCGAGTTCTGGAGCGTCAACGCGGCCAACATTGTCACGACGAAGTACTTCCGGGGCGCGGTCGGCACACCGCAGCGCGAGGTGAGCCTGCGTCAGCTCATCGACCGGGTCGTCGGGCGCTACCACGCGGCCGGAGTCGACAACGGCTACTTCGCGTCCGAGGGCGACGCGGAGATCTTCGCCCAGGAGCTCACCTGGATGCTGCTGCACCAGGTGTTCAGCTTCAACTCGCCGGTCTGGTTCAACGTGGGGACGAGCGCACCGCAACAGGTCTCGGCCTGCTTCATCCTCGCCGTCGACGACACGATGGACTCGATCCTGAACTGGTACCGCGAAGAGGGACTGATCTTCAAGGGCGGCTCCGGCTCGGGGCTCAACCTCTCGCGCATCCGATCCAGCAAGGAGTTGCTGTCCTCGGGCGGGACGGCGTCCGGCCCGGTCAGCTTCATGCGCGGCGCGGACGCCTCGGCCGGCACGATCAAGTCGGGCGGAGCGACCCGCCGGGCCGCCAAGATGGTCGTCCTCGACGTCGACCACCCCGACATCGAGGAGTTCATCGAGACGAAGTCGCGCGAGGAGGACAAGATCCGCGCGTTGCGCGACGCCGGCTTCGACATGGATCTCGGTGGCCGCGACATCGCGAGCGTGCAATATCAGAACGCCAACAACTCGGTGCGGGTCTCCGACGAGTTCATGCGGGCGGTGCAGGACGGCACGGATTTCGGGCTGCGGGGACGGCTCACCGGTGAGGTGCTCGAGAAGGTCGACGCGCGCACGCTGTTCCGCAAGATGGCCACGGCGGCATGGGAATGCGCCGACCCGGGGATCCAGTACGACGACACCATCAACGACTGGCACACCAACCCCGAGACCGGCCGGATCACGGCCAGCAACCCCTGCTCGGAGTACATGAGCCTGGACAACTCGTCCTGCAACCTCGCCTCGCTCAACCTGCTGAAGTTCCTGCGGGACGACGGGACCTTCGACGCAGCGACGTTCGTCAAGGCCGTCGAGATCGTGATCACGGCGATGGACATCTCCATCTGCTTCGCCGACTTCCCCACCGAGGCGATCGGCGACACGACCCGTGCCTACCGGCAGCTGGGCATCGGCTACGCCAACCTCGGCGCGCTGCTGATGGCCACCGGGCACGCCTACGACTCCGCCGGCGGGCGGGCGCTCGCGGGCGCCATCACGTCGCTGATGACCGGCACGGCCTACCGGCGCTCCGCGGAGCTGGCCGGCGTCGTCGGCCCCTACGACGGCTACGCCCGCAACTCCTCCGCGCACCAGCGGGTGATGCGCAAGCACGCCGCGGCCAACGACGAGGTCCGTGCGGTCGGCACCGACGATGCCGCCGTGCTGCGTGAGGCGACCACTCAGTGGCGGCGTGGCCTGAAGGTCGGTGAGAAGAACGGGTGGCGCAACGCGCAGGCGTCCGTCCTCGCCCCGACCGGCACCATCGGCCTGATGATGGACTGCGACACGACCGGGGTGGAGCCCGACCTGGCTCTGGTCAAGTTCAAGAAGCTCGTCGGCGGCGGTTCGATGCAGATCGTCAACCAGACGGTGCCGCGGGCGCTGCGCAGGATGGGTTACCAGGAGGAGCAGGTCGAGGCGATCGTCGAATACATCGCCGAGCACGGGCATGTCGTCGACGCACCGGGCCTGCGGCCCGAGCACTACGAGGTGTTCGACTGCGCGATGGGTGAGCGGTCGATCTCCCCGATGGGCCACGTGCGGATGATGGGCGCCGTACAGCCGTTCATCTCCGGGGCCATCTCCAAGACCGTCAACATGCCGGAGGCGGCGGCGGTCGAGGACATCGAGCGCATCTACTCCGAGGGCTGGCGGCTCGGGGTGAAGGCGCTCGCCATCTACCGCGACAACTGCAAGGTCGGTCAGCCGCTGTCCGACGCGCGGGCGAAGAAGGCGACCGCCGACCCGCAGATCGTCGAGGTGGCCCGCCCGACCAGGACCCGGCTGCCGAAGTCCCGGCCGAGCAACACGACGTCGTTCGCCGTCGGTGGGGCCGAGGGTTACATGACTGCCGGTTCCTACCCCGACGACGGGCTCGGTGAGGTCTTCCTCAAGCTCGGCAAGCAGGGTTCGACGCTGGCCGGCGTGATGGACGCCTTCTCCATCGCGATCTCGATCGCGCTGCAGTACGGCGTGCCGCTGGAGAGCTACGTCCGCAAGTTCGTCAACATGCGGTTCGAGCCGGCCGGGATGACCGACGACCCCGACATCCGCATCGCGCAGTCGGTGATCGACTACATCTTCCGGCGGCTCGCGCTCGACCACCTGTCGCTGGAGCAGCGCACGGAGCTCGGCATCTTCACCGCCGCCGAGCGCTCCGCACAGGTGGCCACGACCTACGGGTCGGGTGGCGACGATGAGGAGTTCGATCGGGAAGGTGCCGCGGCGTCGGCACCGGTGGAGCGGTCTGCGACGACCGGGACCGACGGGGCGACCGAGGTCAGCGACCCGGGGGTGCATTCCTCGACCGAGCTGATCGAGGCCGTGCAGGGAAAGGCCGCCGACGCCCCGCTGTGCCTCACCTGCGGGACGAAGATGCGCCCGGCCGGTTCCTGCTACGTCTGTGAAGGATGCGGCTCCACCAGCGGCTGCAGCTGAGCGGACCTCAGCACACCGCCCGTACGCCGATGCTGCCCCGGTCCTCCTGGAGGGGACCGGGGCAGCATCGCTGCGTCGAGGTCGCACGCGACATCGTGCGTCCTACTCGCACAGTCGGCCCGGGTTTGCGAGTAGCGCGCACGATGATGGCGGGGTCGGCCGTCTGATGGCCGTGGTTTGGGTTATGCAGGCGTCATCGTGTAGGTCTCGGCGAGCGACCACGGCCCGCCACCTCGCGACATCTCGCTGGTGAACTTCACGTCGGGCGCCGCCGTCCCGTCCCAGCGGAGCCGCAGCCGCATCGGACCGTCGCCGAACGTCTCGTAGGTGAGCACGTCTCCGTCGATACGGCCGCGCATGATGGCCGCCTGGGCGTTGTTGTCGGTCAGCACCGCGCGGTATTCGCCCGCCTGGGCGTCCCAGCCCGTCACCCAGTGCACCTTCCACGTCAGGACGAAGGTTCCGTCGGACAGGAACTGGTCCTGCTCGTAGTCTGCGACGACCCACAGACCGTCCTGGATGTGGTGCTGGACACCGCGTCCGGCCACCGTCATCGCCGGTGTGCCCGGTCCGGTCGCGCCCGCCTCGATCGTGCCGGTCCAGGTCACGTTGCCGTAGAACCGCGACAGGGCGTCCATCTGCCGTCTCGGAACCGCGGGCTGGGGAACCGCAGTCAGGCCAGGGCTCAGTGTGGCCATGGCGTGCCGCCTCCCCATTGACGCGTCCTGCAGCCAGCATGACACCGATACCGGCGTGGGACAGGTCGATGGGTATTCGTGGCGCCGGCCGATAGCGTGACTGCCGACACCGGACGCGAGGAGGAGTCGATGGTCGGCGAGGGCGAGCGGCAGGACCCGGTCCGCTGGGCGATTCTCGGTGCGGCGAGGATCGCCGCCCGGTCCTTCGTCCCCGGGCTCGACGCCGCCGGTGGCGGGATCGCGGAGGTCGTCGCCGGCCGCGACCCGGGTCGCACCGACGCGTTCGCCCGCCGGCACGGCGTACGACGCACCGCGGGCGACTACCGGGCGGCGATCGACGATCCGGCCGTCGACGCGGTCTACGTTCCGCTCCCGAATGCGTTGCACGCCCGATGGACCATCGCCGCGCTGCAGGCGGGCAAGGCGGTGCTCTGCGAAAAACCGCTCTGCGACGACGTCGAGCAGACCGAGCAGGTGCTCGCTGCCGCGGCAGCCGCGGAGCGCCCGCTGTGGGAGGCGTTTGTCTTTCCCTTCCAGAGCCAGACGGCGCGGGTGCGCAGCCTGATCGACGACGGCGCGATCGGCGAGATCCGCGAGATCCACTCCGCCTTCCATTTCGACCTCGGCGATCGGGCCGACATCCGGTTCTCCGCCGACCTGTCCGGCGGCGCGCTCGCCGACGTGGGCTGCTACCCCGTTCGGTGGGCGCGGCTCGTGTTCGGCGCCGAACCGGAGTCCGCCAAGACGTCGCAGGTGCTCGCCGAAACGGGCGTGGACGCCGAGACCTGGGGCACGCTCGACTTCCCCGGTGGGCGGCGGTTGTTGTTCTCCTGCAGTTTCACGAAGGCGCGCGACACGACGGCCCGGGTGCTCGGCACCGCCGGTGAAATGCGCCTGACCAGCCCGTTCCACGGCGGCATCACCGACACGATCCAGCTGCGCCGGCCGGACGGCACGATCGTCATCGAGCGGTCCGGCGAGGCGGATCCGCCCTTCACCGCGGCGATCCAGCACATCCATGCGGTCCTGCGGGGGGAGGAAGCGCCGCGACATCTCGCCGTCGACGACGCGTTCGGCAACGCGGCGGCACTCGACGCGATCCGCCGTAGCTCCGCGTCGGACGGCGATCCGGTCAGCCGACCCGGATCTTGAGCTCCGGCAGACCCACCGCGTCGCAGGTCTCGTTGACGATGCGCGCGTCGTCGTCGAACCCGCTCCGGCTGTCGAGGTCGGGCTGCTCGTCCCGGTTGAGGACGAAGTAGTCGATCGCCCCGCGGACCGCCACCCGGCCCCGCGCGTCGAGGTCGTCGGAGGCGTCGAGGAGCGACAACAATGCGTCGGCGATCCGCGCTGCGGAGCCGAGATCAAGCTGGTCGTTGTCCAGCGCCTCGCGAACCAGTTCCTCGAGGTGCCGGAGCACCTTGAGGCGGAGGTCGCGTACGCCGATCGCGGGCACAGTCCTGGGATCGCTCATGCGCGCAGCATCGCACGGGCCCGGGCCACCGGGCCGGGGAGGTGGGGGTTCTGCGCGCCGGCGCTACAGGCAAACTCCCCAGCCTGACCGCACGCATCGCCCATCGGCAACCGCCCGTCCACAGTCCGCGACGGCATCCACCGATGCGCCGCCGATCTGGTCCCGTCGGGGTGCGCGGAGCAGCGTGCTGGCCATGACCCCAGCCGAAGCACCGTCCACAGACCAACCCGTCATCCGCATCACCTGCCCGCGCGATCTGGTGGACCTCGTGCCCTACCTCGTGGGGTTCTGGCCGACCGAGAGTCTGGTGCTGGTGTCGCTCCGCGGCTCCAAGCGCCGGGTGGGTCTCACCCTGCGGATCGACCTCGACGGCGTGCGATCTGGATCGGAGGCCCTCGACAGCTGCGCGACCCACCTGGCCCGAGCCGGCGCGCGCGGCGTGATGGTCCTGATCTACCGCGACCAGGTGAGCGGGACCGACGCCGGCAAAGCCGGTACTGCGCGTCGGGCGCTGCCCGACGCCCGCCTGGCCGACCGCGTCACGCGGAAGGTCCGCATGCGGGGCATCGAGGTCGACGAGGCGCTGCTGGTGACCAGGGACCGCTGGTGGTCCTACCTCTGCGACGACCGATCGTGCTGCCCACCGGAGGGTCATCGGATCGCCCCGGCCGACCGCCCGTCTCCGGTCGTCGCCGCGGCCACCGTCGCCGGTCTTGTCGCCGCACCCGATCGCGGGAGTCTGGAGCGCTCGGTCGAGCCGGCGGCCGCCGCCGACCGGGCGGCCGTCGCCGCACTCGTCGCCGACGCGCAGGCCCGCGCCGACGCCCGCGGCGGCGATGACGATCGCCGCTACCGGGCGGGCGTGGTCGATGAGGTGGCAGCCGCGGTCGCCGGGCAGCGGAGCGGCCGGACGCGACTCGACGACGACGGGGCGGCGCGCCTGCTCGTAGCGCTTCGTGACATCGGGATCCGGGACCACTGTTGTGGTTACGCGGCGGGAGATGATTCGGCGGCGATGCAGTCGCTGTCGATGCAGCTCGCCCGGCGGGCCACCGCACCCTACGACGTCGCTCCGTACACGGTCCTGGCATGGTGCGCCTGGCGGGACGGCAACGGCGCCCTGGCCCGGATCGCCGTCGAACGGGCATTACGCAGCGACGGTGGCTACGCGCTCGCGACCCTGCTGGAGCAGGCATTGGACTGTGGCATCGACCCCGCCGTGTGGCGCGACCCGCGATGACTCAGCGCGTCTACCGTCCGGCTGCTCCCGTCACACCATGTCGGGCTGACGCCACGGCTCGCCGAGGACGTGGTGGGCCAGGAATGCCCGCACCGTGTCGTACCAGACCTTCGCGTTCCCGGGCGTCAGCACCCAGTGGTTCTCGTCCGGGAAGTAGAGGAACGACGAATCGACCTGGTGTCGCACGAGGTCCCACCACAGCTTCAGACCCTCGCCGATCGGAACCCGGTAGTCCTTGTCGCCGTGCACCACCAGCATCGGGGTGCGGATGTCGCGGACGAACAGATGGGGGGAGTTGGCTTCGTAGCGCTCCTTGGTCGCGAGCGGGTCGCCGAACTCCCGCTGCCAGTACCACGCGACGTCGGTGGTGCCGGAAAATCCTTCGAGGTCCCAGAGGCTCGCGTGCGTCACGATCGCCTTGAACCGGTCGGTGTGCGTGGCGACCCAGTTGGCCATGTAGCCGCCGAACGAGCCGCCCATGGCCGCGGTGCGCGTGTCGTCGATGTCGTCCCGTGCACAGGTGGCGTCGGTGATGGACATCAGGTCCGTGAACGGCCGGTCGCCCCAGGTTCCCCATCCGCGATCGATGAAGTCCTGTCCGTAACCGGTGGACAGGGCCGGGTCGGGGAGTAGGACGGCGTAGCCCTGGGAGGCGAGCAGCCAGGGGTTCCAGCGCCAGGACCAGGCGTTCCAACTCGACAACGGGCCGCCGTGGATCCACAGCAGCAGCGGTGCGGGGGCGGTCGCGGAGGCGCCGTCCGGAAGCACCAGCCAGGCCCGCAGCGGCGTGCCGTCGTCGGCGTGCGTGGACACCTCGACGACGGTGCCGGGCAGAGTGCCGACGTCGCCCGGGCCCGACAGCGTCGCACCCTCCTGATCCGTCGTCGACGGATCCAGCCGGACCGGTGTCGCCGGCTGGGCGTAGCTCGTGCGCATCGCGTAGAGATGCGCGCCGTCCCGGGACACGACCAGGTCGCTGTGCGCCCCGTGGGCCGTCAGCCGGGTCACGACGTCGGTGGTCAGGTCGAGGCGGAAGACCGGAGCGTGGCCGGCTTCGTCGGCGAGGAAGAACACCGCCGTACCGTCCGCCGAGAACGTCGGGTGCATCGGCCAGCCGGGGAACGACGACGCGAGAGCGCGGCCGTCGCCGGTCGCCAGATCGACCTGCCAGAGCGAGGTGCGCGGGGCGTCGGACCACGTGGGCATCGTGTCGCGGACGCAGACCAGCGTGCTGCTGTCGGGGCTGAACGCGGGCTGCCCGTATTCGAATCCCGCGTCGTCGACGACGGTACGGCGATCCCCGGTCGCCCGGTCGGCGATCACGATCGTCGCCCGGCGCGATCCCGCCTCGTCGTCGACGTCCCAGCCGTAGGCGACGAGTGTTCCGTCTGGGCTGATGACGATGTCGCCGCCCACCCGGCCCTCGGGGGTCGGCGTCAGGTCGCGCGGGTCGTCGAGCCGTTCGTCGGCCTGCTGTACGGCGTCGGCGGCGAACACCCGGGTCTGCGCGGGGCCGATGTCGTGGTCCCAGTAACGCACCGGATAGCTGCGGTGCAGGATCGCCGACACGCCGGCGTCCTTGCGGGCCGTGCGCTTCGCCTTGTCCTCGTCGCTGGTCGCGGCACCCGGCAGGACGTCGGAGCTGAAGACGATCGCGGCGGCGTCGCGGGCCGCCGCGACGGAGCCGATCCCGCCCGGGCGCGCGGCGATCTGGCGGGCCTCACCGGCCCCGTCGGGAAGCAGCCAGAGCGCGGGACGGTCGGTGTCCGGGTCGTCGACCTGCGGATCGGGGCGCTTCGAGGTGAACAGCAGACCGCCGTCGGACAGGAAGACCGGCTGGGATTCGCCGGGCGCCGAGCGGGTGAGCCGGCGCGGCGACCGCGCGCCCGCCGGGTCGATCTCCCACAGCGCCGTGACGTACTTCTTCTTGTCGGCGGAGAGGGTCGACACGCTGGTCACGAGCCGGGTGCCGTCCGGCGACAGTGCGAGACCGCCGAGGCGGGGGATCGCGACGTAGTCGGCGAGATCGGCGAAGGCGTGGCCGGCCGATGCCGACCCGGGTGCCGCGTCGCGGTGATCCCGCTTCGCGTCGACCGGGGAGACGGCCGGCGCCGGCGGAGCCTCCGGGCCGGCGGAGGCGGTGGTGCGTCCTGAGGGGGCTGGGTCGGCTGGGTGCGAAGGCAAGTTCCACTCCTCGGTTGTGACGCCACTACGCGACACGTTACTGATCACCGATTTGCCGGTCACCCGAAAAGTCCCGGCGCCACCCCGCGCCGGTCAGTCGGCGGTGACGAACACGTGGGTGGCCACGACGTCGTCGAAGGTGGCCTCGGGGTGTCCGTCGGCGTTGGCCCGTACGCCGCCGCGGGTGTCCGGGTGCACCTTCACCCGCTGATCCGGCTGCAGGCCGGCCTCCCGGAGCGCGTGCATGATCGCCGCGTCCGGCTGGATCTGCTCGCTGATCCGCCGTACGACGACCGAGGCGCCGCCCTCGACGGCGGCCGCCCGCAGGGTGGTGAGGTGTTTCGCGGTCTTCGGCAGGTCGATGCCGCCCAGGTCGGCCAGACCCGGGATCGGGTTGCCGTGCGGGCACTCGGTCGGGTTGTCGAGCAGCGAGTAGATCTTGCGCTCGACCTGCTCGGACATGACGTGCTCCCACCGGCAGGCTTCGGTGTGGACGTCCTCCCAGTCCATGCCGATGATCCGGATGAGCAGCAGTTCGGCGAGCCGGTGTTTGCGCATCACCGCGACGGCGAGGCTGTGGCCGGTGGGGGACAGGACGAGGTGCCGGTCGCCCTCGACCGCGACGAGGCCGTCGCGCTCCATCCGGGCCACGGTCTGGCTGACGGTCGGACCGCTCTGCTTGAGCCGCTCGGCGATGCGGGCGCGCAGCGGCACGACCCCCTCTTCTTCGAGTTCATACACCGTCCGGAGGTACATCTCCGTGGTGTCGATGAGGTCGCTCACCCTTGCGATGGTACGGCGCGGCGCGACCCGCCGCGTGCGGCAGACTGTCGGCCGTGGACGACCTCATCGATCCGGACGAGCTCGCGGCGGCCCTGGCCACGCCGCACCCCCCGGTCCTGCTCGACGTGCGCTGGAGCCTGACCGGTCCGCCCGGCGTACAGCAGTACGCCGAGGGCCACCTGCCCGGCGCGGTGTTCGTCGACCTCGACCGGGACCTTGCCGGCCGGCCAGGGGCCCGCGGCCGCCATCCGCTGCCCGACCCCGGGCCGCTGCAGGACGCCATGCGCCGCTGGGGCATCTCGGCCGGCACGCCGGTGGTGGTCTACGACGCCGCCGACTCGACCAGCGCCGCCCGGGCCTGGTGGGTGCTGCGCTGGGCCGGCCACCAGCCGGTCCGGGTGCTCGACGGCGGCCTCGGGGCCTGGCTGCGATCCGGTCGACCAGTGGTGGACGAGGTGCCCACGCCGCCGGCCGGCGACGTCTCGGTCCGACCCGGGGACATGCCGACCCTGGATGCGGCCGGGGCCGCGGACGTCGCACGGACCGGGCTGCTGCTCGACGCCCGCAGCCCGCAGCGCTACCGCGGCGAGCAGGAGCCGGTCGACCCGGTGGCCGGACACGTGCCCGGTGCCCGCAACGCACCGACCACCGGAAACGTCGACGCGACCGGACGGTTCCTCCCGCCGGAGCAGTTGCACGAACGGTTCGGCGTACTCGGGGCGTCCGACGGCGTCTCGACCGGCGCCTACTGCGGGTCGGGGGTCACCGCCGCCCACGAGGTACTGGCGCTGCGACTCGCAGGCGTGCCGGCCGCGCTCTATGTGGGGTCGTGGAGTGAATGGGTGCGCGACCCGGACCGACCCGTCGCCACCGGCGACCAGCCCTGAGCGTCCCGCGCTAGTTCGTCGCGAAGTGCGGGAGCACCTTCTCCAGCAGGGCTCGACCGATCCGCTGCGAGGTCGCATCGGTGTCGGTGTAGGCCTTGAGCACGCCCTCACCGGTGGCGCTTCTGCCTTCGGCGACGACGATGTCGCCGCCGTCGAGGACCGCGGCCGGATGCCCGGACACGGTCGTGTCGCGCCCGTTGTTCTCCGACTTCTGCTCGGCGACCGTGAAGGTGCTGAACTCGTCGACGATTACGAACACCCCGGCGCCGGAGAAGGTGCAGCCGGCGCCGAAGGTGGACCGCTTGGCCTGCGGGGTGGTCCCGAAGATCTGCCGGAGATCGGCGGGGCTCACCATCGTGCAGATCGCGCCGTTCGGCAGGTCGCCCGACGCGCCGGCTGAGGGTGTCGGCGTCGACCCGGCGGAGGGCGACGCGGCCGGTACCGAGGACGGCGAGGCGGAGGGTGACACGGACGGCGCGGCGCTCGCCGACGGGTGCGAGGTGTCGATCCCGCCGCCGCTCGGCCCGCTCGACGGGCTCGGGCCGGCGACGAACGTCCCGGCCCCGGCGACCGCCGTGCCGCAGCCGGTGGCGGCCGCGGTCACGAGTGCTGCAGCGGCGAGGAGCTTCCATCGGTGCGTCACAGCCGGTCCGTTCCGCAGTCGTCCGTGATCTGGATCGTAGGTGGCCCGCCGGGCGGATGCGGCGAATCGCGACGTTCGGTCCCGGTACGGTCGATCCCGTGAGCGATTCCGTGGCGGTGTTCTGGGACGACGCGTACCTGGCCTACAACATGGGGCCGACCCACCCGCTGCACCCGGTGCGGCTCGCCCTGACCATGGAACTCGCCCGCGGCTACGGCGTCCTCGACCGGCCGGCGGTGCGGATGATCACGCCGGAGCCGGCCACCGACGAGACGCTGACGATGGTCCACGACCCGGCGTACGTCGAGGCGGTGCGCAAGGCGAGCACGGACCCCGGTTACGTCGGGTCCGGTCTCGGCACCCCCGACAATCCCGTCTTCCCCGGCATGCACGATTCGGCCGCCCTCATCGCCGGCGGCAGCGTCGCCGCCGGTGAGCTGGTCTGGTCCGGTGCGGTCCAGCACGCGATCAACATCGCCGGCGGCCTGCACCACGCGATGCCGGCCGCGGCATCGGGCTTCTGCGTCTACAACGACGCGTCGCTGGCCATCGCCGGCCTGCTCCGCCGGGGTGCGGCCCGGGTCGCCTACGTCGACGTCGACGTCCATCACGGCGACGGCGTCCAGGAGGCGTTCGCCGACGACCCCCGGGTGCTGACGGTGAGCCTGCACGAGAGCCCGCTCACGCTGTTCCCCGGCACCGGCTTTCCCGACGAGGTCGGGCGCGGCGAGGCGGCCGGAACGGCGGTCAATGTCGCGCTCCCGGCGGGTACTGACGACCGGGGGTGGTTGCGGGCCTTCCACGCGGTGGTGCCGAGCCTGCTCCGCGCCTTCGCGCCGGACGTGCTGGTCACCCAGTCCGGTTGTGACACCCATCGCGAGGACCCGCTCGCCAACCTGGCCCTGACCGTGGACGGCCAGCGGGCTTCCTACGCCGAGCTGCACCGGCTCGCGCACGAGCTGTGCGGCGGCCGGTGGGTGGCGCTCGGCGGCGGCGGATACGGGTTGGTGCGCTGCGTGCCCCGGGCCTGGACCCACCTGCTGGCCGAGGTCACCGGCGACCCGATCGACCCGGCCACCGAGATTCCCGCGGCCTGGGCCGACGGGGTACGGCGGCGCGGGCTGCGGGCCGAGCCGCCCACCCGGATGACCGACGACGGGGACCTGTCCTGGACGCCCTGGCAGCCGGACGGGGTCGACGCCGTCGACCGGGCGATCGGCGCCACCCGCCGGGCGGTGTTCCCGCTGCACGGCCTCGACCCGGACGATCCGCGGGACTGACGATGTCCGGGGGTGGCGCCGGCGTCGTCACGGATCCGTCCGGTCCGGCCTACCCCCCGGACTGGGAGGCCGACGTGGTCGCCTCCGACGGCGGCACGGTGCACCTGCGGCCGATCCGGCCGGACGACGGCGAGCGGATCCGCGCGCTGCACGGACGACTGTCGGAACGGACCCGCTACCTGCGCTACTTCGGCGCCTACCCGCGGATCCCGGACAAGGACCTGCACCGGTTCATCCACGTCGACCACACCGACCGGGTCGCCCTGGTCGCCGAGCTCGGCACGGCGTTGATCGCGGTCGCGCGGTACGAGCGGATCGAGGAGACCGCCGACGCGGAGGTCGCGTTCGTCGTCGAGGACGCCCACCAGGGCCGGGGCCTGGGATCGGTGCTCCTCGAACACCTGGCCGCCGCCGCCCGGGAACGCCGGCTGCGCCGGTTCGTCGCCGACGTACTCGCGGAGAACCCGCGGATGGTCCGGATCTTCCTCGACGCCGGCTACTCGGCCAGCCGCACGTACGAGAGCGGGGTCGTCCGGCTGACCTTCCCGATCGAGCCGACCGACACCTCCGTCGCGGTCGCCTTCGAGCGGGAGCAGCGGTCGGAGGCGCGGTCGATCGAACGGCTGCTGACGCCCCGCTCGGTCGCGGTCATCGGCGCCAGCGCCGACCCGGGCAAGGTCGGGCACATCGTGCTCGCCCACCTGCTGGGCTACGAGTTCGCCGGGCCGGTGTTCCCGGTGAACGCCGAGGCGCGGCACGTCGGCGGGGTCCCTGCCTACGCCAGCGTGCTCGACATCCCCGACGACGTGGACCTCGCGGTGGTCGCCGTTCCGGCCGCGGTGGTCGCCGATGTGGTCGGGCAGTGTGCCCGCAAGCGGGTCCGGGCGCTGGTGGTGGTGTCGGCCGGGTTCGGGGAACGCGACCCCGCCGGGCGGGAGGCCGAGCGCGCCCTGGTCGCCGCCGCGCGGGCCAACGGAATGCGGGTCGTGGGACCCAACTGCCTCGGTGTCATCAACTCCGCCCCCGCGGTCCGGCTCAACGCCAGCCTCGCGCCGGTTGCACCTGCCGCGGGCTCCGTCGGCTTCTTCTGCCAGTCCGGGGCACTGGGCATCGCGACCTTGGCGGCGGCGACCGAGCGGGGTCTCGGTCTCTCCACGTTCGTCTCGGCGGGCAACCGGGCCGACGTGAGCGGCAACGACCTGCTCCAGTACTGGGCCCGCGACCCGGCCACCGACGTCGTCCTGCTGTGGCTGGAGAGCTTCGGCAACCCGCGCAAGTTCGCCCGGCTGGCCCGCCAGCTCGCCCGCCGGAAGCCGGTGGCGGTGGTCCGGAGCGGGCGGCAGGCCGGCGCGTCGGCCGGGACTGCCGGGCAGGTTCCGAGCGTGCCCGAGGCGAGCGTGGACGCATTGTTCGCCGAGATCGGGGTCGTCCAGGTCGACACCGTCGCGGACCTGCTCGACGTCGCGCAGCTGCTGGCCTACCAGCCGCTGCCTGCGGGCCGGCGGGTCGGCGTCGTCGGCAACTCCTCGGCCCTCGGGACACTCGTGGTCGACGCGTCCCTCGGATCCGGTCTGCAGGTCGCCTCCGGTCACCCGGTCGACCTGGGGCCGGACCCGACCCCGGAGCGCTTCGCCACCGCGCTGCGGGCCGTGGTCGCCGACGACGGGGTCGATGCGATCGTGGTCGTGTTCGCCCCCGCGTTGATCACCTCGGGCGCCGAATTCGCGCACGTCATCCGGGAGGTCACCGACGACTGCGGCAAGCCGGTCGCCTCGACGTTCCTCGCCGCCGAAGGCGTGCCGCAGCAGCTGCGCCGGCTCGGCCCGACCGGCGCACCCGTGCGCGGCTCGGTCCCGTCCTATCCCTCACCGGAGCGGGCTGTCATCGCCCTGGCGAAGGCCGTGCGCTACGCAGAATGGCGGGACCGGGCCGTCGGTGCGGTGCCCGAGCTCCCCGAGGTGGACACCGCAACGGCGAAGGACGTGGTGGCCGCCGTGCTGGCCGACGACCCGGCCGGGCGGGAGCTGACCCGCGGCGAGGTGGGCCGGCTGCTCGCTGCCTACGGCATCAGGCTGTGGCCGGCACAGGTCGTCGATACGGCGCAGGGCGCGGTCGCCGCGGCCCGTGCGGTCGGCTATCCGGTCGCCGTGAAGTCGACCGCGGCGTGGCTGCGGCACCGCCCGGATCTGGGCGGCGTACGCCTCGATCTCGGGGACGACGAGGCAATCGTGGCGGCCTACCACGGGATCCCCGGCGACATACCCGAGGTGGAGGTGCAGGCGATGGCGCCGAACGGCGTCGCGATCGTGGTCGGCGTCATCGACGATCCGACGTTCGGGGCACTGGTGTCCTTCGGGGTGGGTGGCGTCGCGACGGAGCTGCTCGGCGACCGCGCCTATGCGCCGACGCCGGTCTCCGACCTCGACGCGGCCCGCCTGGTGCGGGCACCCCGGGCGGCACCGCTGCTGTCCGGGTACCGCGGGGCGGAGCCGGTCGACCTCGGCGCCGCCGAGGATCTGGTCGCCCGGGTCGGCCGGCTGGCCGAGGATCTGCCCGAGCTGCTCTCGTTGACGCTGGATCCGGTGCTGGTGGCCGGCTCCGGCCTCAGCGTGCTCGCCGCAACGGCGCGGATCGGACAAGCAACGGCGCGGGCCGATACCGGCCCGCGCCGTTTGCGGTAATGCGAAGGTGACCTACTCGACAGCGACCTACTCGACGTAGTCGCGGAGCGACCTACTCGACGTAGTCGCGGAGCGAACGTGACCGCGAGGGATGACGCAGCTTCGTCATCGTCTCGCGCTCGATCTGGCGGATCCGCTCCCGGCTCAGACCGAAGGTCCGGCCGATCTCGTCGAGGGTGCGGGGCTTTCCGTCGTCCAGCCCGTAGCGCAGGCGCAACACCTGCTGCTCCCGCGCTTCGAGGGTCGACAGCACGTCGTTGAGCTGTTCGCGCATCAGCCGGAACGTCACGGCGTCCTCGGCGATGGTCGCGTCGGTGTCCTCGATGAAGTCGCCGAGCTGGCTCTCGCCGTCGTCGCCGACATTCTGGTCGAGGCTCACCAGGTCACGGGCGTGCGCCGTGAGCTCGGCGATCCGGCTCGGTTCGAGGTCGAGCTCGGCGGCCAGCTCCTCGTCGGTCGCGTCGCGGCCGAGCTGCTGGTGCAGCAGCCGGCGGGTGCGGGCGAGCTTGTTGACCTGCTCGACCATGTGGACCGGGAGACGGATCGTGCGGCCCTGATCGGCCATCGCCCGGGTGATCGCCTGGCGGATCCACCAGGTCGCGTAGGTCGAGAACTTGAAGCCCTTGGTGTAGTCGAACTTCTCGACCGCCCTGATGAGGCCGACGTTGCCCTCCTGGATGAGGTCCAGGAACGGCATGCCGTGGCCGGTGTAACGCTTGGCCAGCGACACGACCAGCCGCAGGTTGGCCTCCAGCAGGTGATCCTTCGCCCGCGACCCGTCGGTGACGAGGGTCTGCAGATCGCGGCGCTTGGCGCGCGTCTTCGTGGTCTCGTCGTCGGCGAGCAGGTGTGCGGCGTAGAGGCCTGCCTCGATCCGCTTGGACAGGTCGACCTCCTGCTCCGCGGTGAGCAGGGTGACCTTGCCGATCTCATTGAGGTATACGCGGACCAGGTCGGCGGAGGCCGCCGGCGCGTCGTCGACCGCCGTCGACGTGGTATCCCCGTTGACGCCCGCTCCGGTCAGTGGTGTCCCGCGCTGGGTGCGGTGGCGTCGTGAAGTTATTCTGGGCTCGACAGCCGCGGTGCGGCGCGGCGGTGAAGTGTGGGTCTCGGCCATGACTGCCTCCCCTCGTGCTGTGATCTCGTCAGTCACCTTCTCCAACGTCGGCGGCCCCGCGATGTTCCCGCGTGGGCACGCGGCAGGCAGCCTCGCCTCCGCCGACCCTTGTGAGCTTGGTCACACGGAATGTCCGACCCGGTGATCAGACCTCGACCGGAACGGTCACCGGCCCGTCGTTGACCAGGCTGAGCGTCATGTGGGCGCCGAATCGGCCGGTCGCCACCCTGGCCCCGCGGCTGCGGAGGGCGGCCACGACGGCCTCGACGAGGGGCTCGGCGACCGCGGCCGGGGCGGCGGCCGACCACGAGGGCCGGCGGCCCTTGCGGGTGTCGGCGTAGAGGGTGAACTGGCTGATCACCAGCACCTCGGCACCGAGGTCGGCGACCGAGCGGTCCCCGGGCAGGATCCGCAACTCGTGCACCTTGCGGGCGAGCGTCGCGGCCTTCTCCGGGTTGTCGTCGTGGGTGACGCCGACGAGGACGACGAGGCCGGTGCCGATCTCGGCGATGACGTCACCCGCTACGGAAACGCCGGCCGAGGTGACCCGCTGCACCACGGCTCTCATGGGGTGTCCGGCAGGCTGGTCGCAGATCCGGTCCCTGGCACGGGAGCATTCTGCCGGTCGGCGTGCCAGGCTAGCCGCATGACGTCGCGAAAGATGGTGCTCGCCCAGTCGGCCCCGGCCGACGATCTGCTGGGCCGCGATCCGCTGGCCCTGCTCATCGGCCTCGTCCTCGACCAGCAGGTGCCGATGGAGAAGGCCTTCGTCGGGCCGTACGAGCTTTCCGCCCGCCTCGGTCACGACCTCGACGCCGCGGACATCGCCGGGGCCGATCCCGAGGAGTTGGCCGCCGTGTTCGCCCGCCCACCGGCGCTGCACCGATTCCCCGGCTCGATGGCGGGCCGGGTGCAGGCGATGTGTCGACTACTGGTCGACGACTACGGCGGGCAGGCCGACCGGATCTGGTCCGACGTACCGGACGGGGCGACCCTGTTCCGCCGGCTGAAGGCGCTGCCCGGCTTCGGTGATGCCAAGGCGCGGATCACCGTCGCGCTGCTCGGCAAGCAGTACGGCGTCACGCCCCAGGGCTGGCGCGAGGCGGCGGGGGACTACGGCGAGAAGGACGTCTACCGCTCGGTCGCCGACATCACCGACGACGCATCATTGGTCCGGGTGCGGGCCTACAAGAAGGAGCGCAAGGCGGCCGCGAAGGCCGCGGCTGATCGCTGAGGCCGTGGGTGCGGTCGGGATGCACCGGTGGGACGATGGAAACGCCGGACGCAATTCGGCGGAGAGGACGTGGTGAGGTTGCGCAGGCACCACAAGAATCCGCCGGTCCTGATCACCGCGGCCCCGCCGAGTCCGCAGGCCGAACTTGACTACCGGCGTCGGCGCTACGCGATCACGATGGGCATGCGGGTGGTCTGCCTGCTGCTCGCGGCGGCGTTCTACCACATCGTCTGGCTCTGGCCCGTCTTCGCGGCCGGCGCGATCATCCTGCCGTGGGTGGCGGTGGTGCTGGCCAATGACCGGCTCCCCAACAAGCCCTCGCGGTTCCAGCGCTACGTCGGCCTGGCGCCCGAGCGGGGGCTCGAGCCCGGCTCGGACCCCGCGCGGGTCATTGACGACGAGTAGCCGCCGCCTTCGCGCGACGGCGGGCGGCCCGTCGGGTATGACCACTCGGACGTGACGGCCACATCTCCTCGATTGCCGCGTTGAATTCGGCCCCGAGCAGGACGGCGAGTGCGAGCAGGAAGAGGAACAGCAGCGCGGCGATCGGTGAGGCGAGTGCGCCGTAGAGGTAGGCGCGGCGGACGACGGAGTCGATGTAGATCCGCAGGCCGTAGCTGCCGAGCAGGAAGATGCAGCCGGCGAACACCGCGCCCGGGATGCCGCGATGCCAGGGCAGCCGCTTGGGCAGCGCCAAATGGTAGAGGCTGGTCAGGCCGATCATCAGGATGACCACGACCACCGGCCAGTACAGCGCGTTGACGAACGTCGCGACGTCGCCCCGGATGCGCCCGGGGGCGAAGTCGACGATCTTGGCCGGGCCGAGGACGAGGACCGGGAGCAGGAGCACCCCGATCAGGACCGACACGAGGTAGATCCACAACGCGATGAGCCGGCTGCGTATCGCGCCCCGCATGTCCCGCATGCCGTAGGCGATGGTGATGGTGTTGACGAACGTCGCGGTGGCCGAGGACCCGGCCCACAGGGCCAGCACGAACCCGATGCTGATGACGTCCGCCCGTCCGTGTTGCAGGACCCCGTGCACGGTCGGGACGACGAGTTGCTGGACGACGTTGGGGGTGAGGACCCGCTCGATCGAGGAGATCAGCCGGGTCTCGACCGAGTGCACGGTCGTCGGCCCGAACAGCCCTCCGATGTAACCCAGGCTGCCCAGCAGGGCGAGGAACAGTGGCGGCATGGACAACAGCTGCCAGAACGCCGCCTCGGCGGAGAGACCGAGCACCCGGTCCCGCCAGGCCTTCGCGAGAGTACGGCGGAGGACCCGGATCGGGCGGTGCCGGACGACTGGGCCGACCGTGTCCGCGACGGTGTCTTTGACCGATTCGCGGATACGGTGCTGTTCGGCGGTGGCCCGCTCCACGGCCCGCCGCGCTGCCTGCGGAAAGTCCCGGCGAGACGCCGGGTCATGAGGAGCGGCCACGGTTATTCAGGATGCACCGTCGCCGGCGCGTAGGTCGTCAATGACCTCGCCGACGCGGTGATGATCGGGCGCTGTAGGCCGAGCGGATCACTCGCCCACGATTTCGGTGGCCACTTCGCGCAGCTTCTCCTGGTATGTGCGGGCATGGTGTCCGCAGAAGACGAGATCGCCGCCGCCGGGAAGAACGACCCGGATCTGGGCCGCTGCGCCACACCGGTCGCAGCGGTCGGCGGCCGACGGAGGTGCCGGCGTCGTTGTTGCGGTCGGAGTCACGGCGTTCCCTTCTTCGTGTACGTGTAGCCATTCTCTTCGTACCCCTGCACAACCGAGGCACACGCGCCGACGTTCCCGTCTGCACTGCAGTCAACATCACATCGGGCCGTGGTCGGCGCGTGCCGCGCCCGCTTGGGCGGAAGCGGCCACCCGAATGGGCTATCCGGCCCGTGCGGAAGCGCCGGTCGGATCGCTTCGGTCGCCCGCACGAGATGCAGTGTTCACTCTCGGCGTACCAGGCATGTTTCGTGCCGATGACGAACGCGCTGCGGATGGCTCAGTCGAGGTAGTCCCGCAGTACCTGCGAGCGGGAGGGGTGGCGCAGCTTGCTCATGGTCTTGGACTCGATCTGGCGGATCCGCTCCCGGGTCACGCCGTAGACCTGACCGATCTCGTCGAGGGTGCGCGGCTGGCCGTCGGTGAGGCCGAACCGCAGGCGTACGACGCCCGCCTCCCGCTCGGAGAGGGTCTGCAGGACCGACTGCAGCTGGTCCTGCAGGAGGGTGAAGCTCACCGCGTCGACGGCCACGACCGCCTCGGAGTCCTCGATGAAGTCTCCGAGCTGGCTGTCTCCCTCGTCGCCGATGGTCTGGTCGAGGCTGATCGGTTCCCGGGCGTACTGCTGGATCTCCAGCACCTTCTCCGGGTTGATGTCCATCTCCTTGGCGAGCTCCTCCGGGGTGGGCTCGCGCCCGAGGTCCTGGAGTAGCTCACGCTGGATGCGGCCGAGCTTGTTGATGACCTCGACCATGTGCACCGGGATACGGATGGTGCGGGCCTGGTCGGCCATCGCGCGGGTGATCGCCTGCCGGATCCACCACGTCGCGTAGGTCGAGAACTTGTAGCCCTTGGTGTAGTCGAACTTCTCGACCGCACGGATCAGGCCGAGGTTGCCCTCCTGGATGAGGTCCAGGAACGCCATGCCGCGGCCGGTGTAGCGCTTCGCCAGCGAGACGACCAGCCGCAGGTTGGCCTCGAGCAGGTGGTTCTTCGCGCGCTCGCCGTCCCGCACGATCCAGTGCAGGTCGCGGCGCATCGAGACCACGAGCTTCTCGCCGGTGTCCTCGGCCTGGCGAAGCCGCTCGGCGCTGTAGAGCCCGGCCTCGATGCGTTTGGCGAGGTCGACCTCCTCCTCGGCGTTGAGCAGCGCGACCTTGCCGATCTGCTTGAGGTAGGCGCGGACGGAGTCGGCGGAGGCGGTGAGCTCGGCGTCCTTGCGCGCCTGGCGCAGCGCCTCGGACTCCTCCTCGTCCCAGGTGAAGTCGGGGGAGTCCTCGTCCCCCGGGGTCACCGGAATCTCGACCTCTTCGTCGATGGCGAGGCCCTCGGCCTTGCCACCCTTCGCGTCCGCGGGTGCGGCGCCCTTGCCGGCGCTCTTGGCGACGCCGTTCTTGCCGTTGGGCTTCGCGCCGGTCTTCGACGCCTCACCGGCCGGTTTCGGCGACTTGGTCGCCTTGGCGGGCCGCCCGGCGGGGGCCGCCCGGCGGGTCACCGACGAACGGGCCGCGGCCGACGCGGCGGAGGCGCGGCGTGGCGATGGCGCGTCGCGTCGGGGAGCGGTGACCGGGGAGTCGTCGGTCGCCGCGTTGGCGGCGTACTCGGCTGATCGAGAGGGTGAGTCTGCTGATCGCACGAAGGCCCTTCCACGGATGCGGTTGCCTGTCACGGCAGGGTTCGACGCAGTTGCGACCCCACAGGCCCGGTCGGCCGGAAGGAGCGCTTCCGGGAGATGGGGCCCGGCCGCCCGCGCCGTGTGTTCCAGTGTAACTTCGCCGCGGCCGATTGCGCCTCCCCGGCGGGTCGCGGGCGGCCCGACACGCCTGGATCGGCCGTTCCGACGCCGCCCGAGTCAGCCATCCCGGCGCTCTGCGGCCGCCAGCGCGGCGCCGACGATGCCCGCGTTGTTGAGCAGTTCGGCCGGCTTGACCGCAGCGTGCAACTTCAGGTGCGGCAGCCATTTCTCCGACTTCTTGCTCACCCCTCCGCCGATCACGAAGAGGTCGGGGGAGAAGAGAGACTCGACATGCTTGAGGTAGTGCTGCATGTGATGGGCCCACTTCGACCAGGACATATCGTGGTTCTCCCGGGCCGAGGCCGCGGCCCGTTTCTCCGCGTCGTGCCCGTCCAACTCGAGATGGCCGAGCTCGGTGTTGGAGACCAGCCGGCCATCGACGAAAAGCCCGCTGCCGATGCCGGTCCCGAAGGTCAGCACGATCACCACGCCGCGCACGCCCTTCGCGGCGCCGAAGCGGACCTCGGCGAGCCCGGCGGCGTCGGCGTCGTTGAGGACCGTCACATCGCGGCCGGTCGCCTCGGTGAACGTCTTGTCGACGTCGGTGCCGATCCAGCTCGGATCCACATTGGCCGCGGAGCGGGCCACGCCGTTCTTGATCACGGCCGGGAAGGTGACCCCCACCGTGCCGGTCCAGTTCTCACCGTCCACGAGTTGGGTCACGACACCCGCTACGGCGTGCGGCGTCGAGGGGGACGGGGTCGGAATGCGGTGGCGCGGGGACAACAGGTCACCCGTACGCCGGTCGACCACGGCACCCTTGATGCCGCTGCCGCCGATGTCGATGCCGAATCCGCGGGTCGCCCGGTCGGCGTTGCTGGTGGTCATCCGCACCTCCCCGGTCGATCAGCGTCTCGACGGACGGACCTTACGCCGAGCGCCGCGGCGGCGTCCGCAGGTTTGATCGACTCACGACGCATCGGTTTCACGGGGCACATACTCATGCCGCACTTCAGCAGCCGGCCGGTTTCAACGGCTGCGCGCGCAGCCGGCGCACCGCCTCGCGGATCTCCCCGGTCGTGGCCAGGCTCGAATACTTCGGACCCAGAGCGAGGTCGACGGCGGCGTCGGTGCGCTTGTCCGAGACGAGCGTCGCTCCGGGGACGACGGAGGCGATCAGCTGGGCCGCCGCCGCTCCGGCCGACCCGTAGCGGATCTCGGCGATCCCGGTGACCGTGCGGCGGGTGGGGTCGTTCGTCGTGGCGATGACGACGAACCCCCGCTGCCGGAGCCCGGTCGTCACCCGCCCCGCAAGGCCGCTGCGGTTGGTGGCGTTGTAGACGCGCACGGAGATGTCATGCGGGTTGAGGTCGGCCTGGGACACCTGGCTCGAGGAGCACGCGGCGGTCGACGAGTGGGAGTTGTCGGAGAAGATCCGCCACCAGACCGCACCGGCGGCGAGCGCGAAGATCAGGATGAAGACCACCAAAGGCCACGCCCGGCGACGTCGCCGCCGCCTGGGCGGCCGCCGCTGCGGCACCTGCCCGAGCGGGCTCATCATCGACACCGGCATCTCCCGGACACAACGGGACTCTAGCTACCAAGCCCACCACAGGCGACAACCGACGGGCCGACGCACCGCCGATCGTGCCCGATTGTCGCGAAACGGGGAGGCATGCGAGCCCCTGACATACACTCCTGTAGCCTTCTGCGCCCCCGGTCGGCAATGCGACCGGGAGAGCGCCTGGCGGCAACGTGGGGGACGTCACCAAAAACCTACGCCGATCGGGCACATATGGGCGGGGCGGCGCGTTACCCACGCGCCATATCTTGACGGCAGGAGTGACGAACACATGGCAACCGATTACGACGCCCCTCGGCGTAACGAGACCGACGAGCTCGGCGAGGACTCTCTCGAGCAGCTCAAGGCCCGGCGCGCTGAGGCACAGTCTGCAACCGTCGACACCGATGAAGCCGAACTGAACGAGTCATTTGAGCTGCCCGGTGCCGATCTGTCCACCGAAGAACTCACAGTGAAGGTGCTGCCCAAGCAGGAGGACGAATTCACCTGCGTGAGCTGTTTCCTCGTCCATCACCGCAGTCAGCTCGCCGGCCAGAAGAACGGCCGGCCGATCTGCCGCGACTGCGCCGCCTGAGCGGGCGGCGCGGGTGACCCGGCGCGGGTGACGGGGTGCCGAGGGTAGCGTTGCGCGCTGTGTCCTCGACCCCGCAACCACCGCCCGACGGCACGGTCGACGTGCTCGTGACCAGGCTCGATCCGGACCTCGCTCTGCCGGCGTACGCGCGCCCGGCCGACGCCGGTGCCGACCTGGTCGCGGCCGTCTCCGTCGAGCTGCAGCCCGGCGAGCGTGCCGTCATAAGCACCGGTATCGCGATCGCGCTGCCGGACGGATACGCCGGTTTCGTCCATCCGCGTTCCGGCCTGGCGGCGCGGTGCGGGGTGACTCTGGTCAACGCGCCCGGAACCATCGATGCCGGGTATCGGGGGGAGATCCGCGTCAACCTGATCAACCTCGACCCCCGCGAGCCGGTCCGGGTGGATCGTGGCGACCGGATCGCCCAGCTCGTCATCCAGCGGGTCGAGCGGGCGGCCTTCCGCGTGGTCGACGCTCTCCCGCCGTCCGAGCGCGGCACGGGCGGACACGGATCGACCGGGGGGCACCGCTTGTTCGCGGCGCCGGAGGAGCTCGTCATCGTGCCGGATGAGGGCTGATGGCGTTCGGACGCCGGCGGCGCAACCGCAACAAGCTCGACGCCACGATGCCGGGGCAGGAGCACCGGGAGCATCCGCAGGAGCCCACCAGTGGGCCGTGGGACGTCGCCGATGCGCCGGCGGATGACGTCGAGCGGCTCGACCTCGGCGCCTTGCAGGTGCCGTTGGTGCCCGGCTGCGAGGTGCAACTCGGGATGAGCCCGGAGGGGATCCCGGTCGCGGCCACGATCACGTCGCGGGGTGGAGCCATCGAGCTTGCGGTCTACGCCGCTCCCCGCACCGGCGGGATCTGGGACTCGGTCCGTCGCGAGATCCTCGCCGAGATCTCCGCCAACGGCGGCACCGGCCAGGAGCAGGACGGGCCGTGGGGCCGCGAGTTGACGACCCGGGTGCGCGCCCAGAACGGACACCAGGCGGCCCGCTTCATCGGAATCGACGGTCCACGATGGTTCCTGCGCGCCGTGGTGAGCGGACCGGCGGCGGAGGCGGGTGGGCGGCCCGGCGAGTTCGAGGACGCGCTCCGTCAAGTCGTCGTCGCCCGCGGCCAGGACCCGATGCCGGTGCGCGATCCGCTCCCCCTTCAGCTTCCCCGCGACGTGGCCGAGCAGATAGAGGCGCAGTTGCCCGACGGCGCGCCGGACTGAGCCGCCGCCGATGACCCGGCGGGGCCGGCCCGTTCTCACCGAGCGGTACGGCGCCGACCGGGCTCAGGTCGGGGACCTCTGGTTGCCCGCCGGGGCGGGCCCGCATCCGGTGGTCGTCGTGCTGCACGGCGGCTTCTGGCGGGCGGCGTATGACCGCGGACTCGGCGCACCGCTCGCGCGGGACCTGGCGCGGCACGGGTTCGCGGCGTGGAACCTCGAATACCGCCGGGTCGGCGGGGGCGGCGGTTGGCCGACGACGCTCGCCGACGTCGGTGCCGGGATCGACCAGCTGGCGGCCCTGGCCGCATCCCAGCCGCTTGATCTGGGCCAGGTGAGCGCGGTCGGGCATTCGGCGGGCGGGCAGCTCGCCGTGTGGTCGGCGGCGCGGCACACCCTCGGGGCCGGTCTGCCGGGGGCGCGACCCCGGGTGCGCCTGGTGGGTGCGGTGGCGCAGGCCGGAGTCCTGGACCTGGAGGATGCGGCGTGGGACCGGCTCGGAGCGGGAGCCGTCGAGGACCTGCTCGGCGGGCCGCCCGACGTGGTTCCGGACCGCTACGCCTGCGCGTCACCGATCCGCCGACTACCGATCGGCGTCCCCGTGCTCTGCGTGCACGGCCGGGCCGACGACACGGTGCCCGTCGGCCAGAGCGAGCGCTACGCGCACGCGGCCGCACTGGCAGGCGATTCGTGCGATCTCCGGCTGGTCGGTGGTGGTCACTTCTCGCTCCTCGAGCCGGATTCGTCCGGGTGGGCGGCCGTCCTGACCCAGCTGGAGGCCTGGGCGCACCGCTGAGCACCCCCGAACGGTGGCCAGAGGGTTGGACTCGGCCCGCTACCCTGGAGGGTGATCGAGGGTGCCGGCGCAACGAGGGAGTGAGTCGTCGATGACCGACCAGGCTCAGGCACCGCGTGAGCGGAGTTGGATCTCCCGCGCAATGCGGCGGCTGGTCGCCGACGACGCTGATCTCGACGCCGAGGAGCTGCAGAGCGACGTCGAGCAGAGCGGCGCGATGGCCGTGTCCCGGTGCTGCCGGGGCGAGGAGGTCACCATCACCGGCCGGCTGAAGTCGGTGATGTTCAAGCCGCACGAGACCGTGCCGACGCTGCAGGCCGAGCTCTTCGACGGTTCCGGGTGCGTCACCCTCGTCTGGATGGGTCGCCGGCAGATCGCCGGCATCGAGCCGGGGCGGGTCATCGTGGCCCGCGGCCGGCTGGCCGAGAAGAACGGCACCAGCGTGCTCTTCAACCCCTGGTACGAACTGAAGCCGACTTCTTCGTGAGTCATCACCGCCCTGAAGACTCCCGCCGGACCACCCCTGCGGGCGAAGGGCAGGGGCATCAGCTGATCATGCAGGCCATCGGCGGCTGGCGGGGTCTGGTCGACTCCGGGCTCCCCGTGATCGTCTTCGTCGTGGCCAACGCGATCGGCGGTCTGCGGGTGGCCATCTGGTCGGCGATCGGTGCCGGCGTGCTGCTGTTCGTCGTACGGCTGGCGCGTCGCGAACCGGTTCAGCAGGCCATCGGCGGCCTACTCGCCGTGGCGATTGCGGCGTTCATCGCCGCCCGCACCGGTCAGGCGCGTGGCTACTTCCTCTTCGGGATCTGGCGCAACCTGATCTACGGTGCGGTGTTCCTTCTCTCGGTCCTCGTGCGATGGCCGCTGCTGGGTCTCGCCTGGGAGTACCTCGAAGGACGCGGCCAGGCCTGGCGGCACAACCGCACCATGATGCGCACCTACACCGCCACGACGCTGCTCTGGGCCGCGGTCTTCTTCTCCCGCACCCTGGTCCAGCACTTCTTCTACCAACGCAACGCCACCGGGTGGCTGGCCGCGACATCGCTGGCGATGGGATATCCGCTCTTCGCGGTCGTCGGGGTGATCTCCGTCTGGGCGATCCGCCGCGCCCGCCGGAAGGTGACCCCGCCGACCGACGAGGCCGCCGAGCCCGCAGAGGTGTCCGAATCCGCAGAACCGGCGGGACGGATCGCCGAGGACTGAGGCGGCCGTCAGTCGGTCGGCGTGTGCGGGTCGCCCAGCGTCGCGCGGATCTCCTGCTCGACGTTCTGAGTGGCGACGAAGAGCAGTTCGTCGCCGGACTCCAGCGGTTCGTCCTGACTCGGGACGATGACCCGCCCGCCGCGCAGGATCACCACAAGCGCCGCGTCGCGGGGGAGCTGCAGGTCGCGCACCGGCTGTCCGACGTACGGCGATTCCTCGGCCAGCGTGAGTTCGACGAGGTTCGCCTGCCCCTGCCGGAAGGTCATCAGCCGGACCAGGTCACCGACCGACACCGCCTCCTCGACCAGCGCGGCGAGCACCCGCGGCGACGAGACCGCCACGTCGACGCCCCACGACTCGTTGAACAGCCACTCGTTACGCGGGTCGTTGACCCGGGCCACCACCCGGTTGACCGCGAACTCGGTCTTCGCCAGCAGCGAGACGACCAGGTTGACCTTGTCGTCCCCGGTCGAGGCGATGGCCACGTCGCAGCGCTGGAGCCCGGCCTCCTCCAGCGAGGCCAGCTCGCACGCGTCGGCGAGCACCCACTCGGCGCCGGGTACGGCGTCCGGCCGGATCCCCTTGGGGTTGCGCTCGATCAGCATCACCTGGTGGCCGTTGTCGACCAGTTCGCCGGCGATGGAGCAGCCGACGTTGCCGGCCCCGGCGATGGCGACCCGCATCAGTTCGCCTCCTCGGGCTCGGCGGCGGCGACCTCGGTCATCGCGGGCAGGATGTCGTCGGTGGCGAGCATGTGCACGAGGTCGCCGTGCTGGATCACCGTCGAGTCGGTCGGCAGGGTGCCTTCGCCGAATCGCGTGACGAACGCCACCCGGGCTCCGGTCGCCTGCTCCAGCGCACCGACCGAGCGGCCGATCCATCCGTCGTGCAAGGCGAGTTGCACCAGGGCGACCGCGCCGGAGGGGTCCCGCCAGTCCTCGGCGGTGCCCTCGGCCAGCAGCGCCCGGAGCAGCCGGTCGGTGGTCCAGGGCACGGTGGCGATGGTCGGGATGCCGAGCCGTTCGTAGACCGCCGCCCGCTTGGGGTCGTAGATGCGCGCGACGACGTGGCCGACGCCGAAGGTCTCGCGGGCAACCCGCGCGGAGATGATGTTGGAGTTGTCTCCGCTGCTCACCGCGGCGAACGCCCCGGCCTCCTCGATGCCCGCTTCGATCAGCGTCCGCTGTTCGAAACCGACCCCGGTGATCTGCCGGCCGGCGAAGTCTGCACCGAGCCGTCGGAAGGCGGTCGGATTCTGGTCGATGATCGCGACCGAGTGGCCGAGCTGCTCGAGTCGACGGGCGACACCCGATCCGACCCGGCCACAGCCCATCACAACGATGTGCACCCTCGCCCCTCCTGAGGCCATTCTGCCGCGTCTCTCGCGGGACGGTACACGCCCCGCGCTCGCAGCGAAGTCTGCCCGCCGCCCTACCCTTACGCCGTGTCCTGGTTCACCCAACTGACCAAGCGTCTGGTCGTCGGCCGCCCCATCCGCAGTGACCGGCTCGGCGAGACGCTGATCCCCAAGCGGATCGCGCTACCGGTCTTCGCCAGTGACGCGCTCTCCTCGGTCGCCTACGCCCCCGAAGAGATCATCCTCACCCTGAGCGTCGCGGGCCTGTCGGCGTACGCCTTCTCGCCGTGGATCGGCCTGGTCGTTGCCGGGGTGATGCTCACCGTCGTCGCGTCCTACCGGCAGACGGTGCACGCATATCCCAGCGGTGGCGGCGACTTCGAGGTGGCCACGACCAACCTCGGCCGGCGGTGGGGGATGGTCGTCGCCAGCGCCCTGATGGTCGACTACGTCCTGACCGTCGCCGTCTCGGTGTCCTCCGGCGTCGCCAACGTGACCTCCGCCGTCCCGTCGCTCACCGGCCACGAGGTGGTGATCTCCCTCGGCATCATCGTCGTGCTCACCGCGCTCAACCTGCGGGGCGTGCGGGAGGCCGGCGCGTGGTTCGCCGTCCCGACCTACGCGTTCATCGTGGGTGTCCTGGGGATGATCATCTACGGCGCGATCCAGATCGCGACCGGCTCCCATCTGCACGCCGAGACCGCGCACTTCGGGCTCCGGGCGGAGGGCCACTACACCGGGCTGGCGCTGGCCTTTCTCGTGCTGCGCGCCTTCTCCTCCGGCTCGGCCGCGCTGACCGGCGTCGAGGCGATCAGCAACGGCGTACCGGCGTTCCGCCAGCCGAAGAGCAAGAACGCCGCGACCACGTTGCTGCTGATGGGCCTCATCGCGGTCACGATGCTGATGGGCATCATCCTGCTCGCCCATTCGACCGGGGTGAAGATCGCCGAGTCGTCCTCCGACCTGATCGGCGCCCCGCCGGGCTACGAGCAGAAGACGGTCATCGCGCAGATCGCCAAGACGGTCTTCCACGCCTTCCCGTTCGGCTTCTACTTCGTGACCGCCGCGACCGGCATCATCCTGGTGCTGGCTGCCAACACGGCGTTCAACGGATTCCCGGTCCTCGGCTCGATCCTCGCGCAGTACCGCTTCCTGCCGCGCCAGCTGCATACCCGCGGCGACAAGCTCGCCTTCAGCAACGGCATCCTGCTGCTCGCGCTCTTCGCGAGCATCCTGATCATCGGCTTCGACGCCAGCGTCACCCGGCTCATCCAGCTCTACATCGTCGGCGTCTTCGTGTCGTTCAACTGCAGCCAGGCCGGCATGATCCGGCACTGGAACCGGCTGCTGCGCACCGAGCGCGACCCCGTCGTGCGGCGGCGGATGCGCCGGTCCCAGTCGATCAACGCGTTCGGCCTCTGTATGACCGCCATCGTCCTGGTCATCGTCCTGATCACGAAGTTCACCCACGGCGCGTGGATCGCGATCCTGGCGATGGCCGTGATCTACATGACGATGCGCGGGATCCGGTCTCATTACGACCGGGTGGCGCGTGAGCTCGAGCCCACCGACGAGATGGACGTGCTGCCCTCCCGCAACCACGTGGTGGTGCTGGTGTCCAAGGTGCACAAGCCGACCCTGCGGGCGCTCGCGTTCGCCCGGGCCACCAGGCCGGACACCCTGACGGCGCTGACGGTCAACGTCGACGATGCCGACACCCGGACGCTGCAGGCCGAGTGGGAGCGGCGCCGGCTGCCGGTGCCGCTGACCGTGATCGACTCGCCCTACCGCGAGGTCACCCGCCCCGTCCTGGACTACGTACGGTCGATCCGCCGGACCAGCCCGCGCGAGTTGGTGACCGTGTTCATCCCCGAGTACGTCGTCGGGAAGTGGTGGGAGAACCTGCTGCACAACCAGAGCGCGCTGCGGCTGAAGAGTCGCCTGCTGTTCGAGCCGGGCGTGATGGTCACCAACGTTCCCTGGCAACTCGAGTCGACCGGCCAGAAGGTCGCCTCCCGGGAGCGGGTCTACCGCCGCGATCGGTGGCGACGCGCCATGCGCGCCGAGTTCCGTGGCGCGTCGGCCGCACCGGACGAGAACCCGCCCGACTCCGACGACGATTCCGCCCCGACCGGATCGCGCGGCGGTCGACCGCCATCGTGACCCGTCGCCGATCGGCCTCCCGCCCGCGCCCCGACGGGCCGTTGGCCCACCGCGACATCCCGCTCACCGTCGGGCCCGCCGCCCACGGCGGCCACTGCGTCGGCCGGTACGACGGCCGGGTCGTCTTCGTCCGACATGCGTTACCGGGGGAGGAGGTGATCGCGCGGGTCACCGAGGACCACGGCGGGTCGTTCTGCCGGGCCGACGCCGTGCAGATCCTCGCGCCCTCACCCGACCGGGTCGCCGCGCCCTGTCCGGCGGCCGGCCCGGCCCGCTGCGGCGGCTGCGACTGGCAGCACGCCGCACCGGACGCGCAGCGGCGGTTGAAGGCCGACGTGATCAGCGACGCGCTACGGCGGATCGGCGGGCTCGCCGACGTCGAAGTGGTGGTCGAACCGCTGCCCGGCGGTCCGCTCGGGTGGCGCACCCGCGCGCAGTTCGCGGTCGACGACGCCGGTCGGCTCGGACTGCATCGGCACCGATCCCACGACGTCTTCCCCGTGGCCCATTGCCCGCTCGTCACGCCCGGGGTCGACGCGACGGTGCAGGCGCAGCCGTGGCCACCCCGCGCTCTCGTCGAGGTCGCGGTGTCCGGTGCCGGGGAGGTGGCGGTCGACGTCCGCGGGACGCGCCGCCGGACCGCCGTACCGGCCACCGGACCGGTGCTCCACGAGCGGGCGGCCGACCGCGTCTGGCAGGTCTCCCCGGGCTCGTTCTGGCAGGTGCACCCCGCCGCGGCCGACACCCTGACCGGTGTCGTGCTCGATCTGCTCCGCCCGCACGACGGCGACGCGGTGCTCGACCTCTACAGCGGGGTCGGCCTGTTCGCCGGCGTCCTCGGGGTCGCGGTCGGCGCGAGAGGTCGGGTCGTCGCCCTCGAGTCGGATCCGGTCGCCGCCGCAGACGCCGCCGCCAACCTGGCCGACCTTGCGCAGGTGACGGTGCGCCAGGAACCGGTGACGGCCGCCGCGCTGTCCGGAGTCAGCGCCGACCTCGTCGTACTCGACCCGCCCCGGACGGGCGCGGGCCCGCCGGTCGTCGAGGCGATCCTGGCCACCGGGCCGCGGGCCGTCGCCTACGTCGCCTGCGATCCGGCCGCGCTGGCCCGGGACCTCAGAGCGGCGATCACCGGCGGCTACCGACTGGCTGCGCTCCGTGCGTTCGATCTCTTCCCCGAAACGCACCACGTCGAGTGCGTCGCCCTTCTCACGCCGGCGGCCGCCGAGGCTCCGCCGAACGACGCCGCCGACCGGCCTACGGGCAGGTGAGGCCTCCGCGCCCCAGCATGGGGGGACCGAGGCGCGGAGACACCTACCAGTGTTGCCGAAAAGGCCACCGGATGCCCACAAACTGATGTGACTCGCGGGGAAAATGGGTCGATCTGGTGGTGATTCCGGGTACGACCCGGTCGCGCCGCCGCCGAATACTCCGGGCCGGAATCAACCGCACACCGTGCGTGTCTTCCCAGCGGCCGATGAGGCGCAGATCACGACCCGTCGAACCTCGCGAATGTGGTGCGTCCTCGCCCCGTCCCGGTGCCCGGCGCGGCTAGAGTGGCGACCGTGGCAGACCAGCGACAAGACCCAGACCAGCGTGCCCATGGTGCGGAGCCGGGGTTGCTCGCGGGGATCCGCTCTCCAGGCGACGTCCGGGCGCTCGACCCAGAGCAGCTGCCGGCGCTCGCCGCGGAGATCAGGGGCTTCCTCGTAGCCAAGGTGTCGCGCACCGGGGGACACCTCGGACCCAACCTCGGGGCCGTCGAGCTGACGTTGGCGATCCACCGCGTCTTCGACTCGCCCCACGACCGGATCCTGTTCGACACCGGTCACCAGGCCTACGTGCACAAGATGGTCACGGGGCGACAGGCCGGGTTCGACACCCTCCGGCAGACGGGTGGCCTGTCCGGCTACCCGAGCCGGGCCGAATCCGAGCACGACATCATCGAGAACTCCCATGCCTCGACCGCGCTGTCCTACGCCGACGGCCTCGCGAAGGCCGCCGCGGTACGCGGGGAGAAGCGGGCCGTCGTCGCCGTCGTCGGCGACGGGGCACTGACCGGGGGTATGTGCTGGGAGGCGTTGAACAACATCGCGGTGGCCCAGGACCGCCCCGTGGTGATCGTGGTCAACGACAACGGCCGCTCCTACTCGCCGACCATCGGCGGCCTCGCGGACTATCTGGCCGCACTGCGGCTGCGCCCGGGCTACGAGCGGGCGCTGTCCATGGTCAAGGAGGCGCTCGGCCGGACTCCCGTCTTCGGGGCGCCGCTGTACGACGCGCTGCACGGTGCGAAGGTCGGCCTGAAGGACCTGCTGGCGCCGCAGGGCATGTTCGAGGACCTGGGCCTGAAATACGTCGGACCGGTCGACGGGCACGACGTCGAGGCGGTCGAGTCGGCGCTGCGGCGGGCCCACGAATTCGGCAGCCCGGTGATCGTGCATTGCCTGACCCGCAAGGGATACGGCTACGAAGCGGCCGAAAACGACCAGACCGACTGTCTGCACGCGCCGGGCTCGTTCGACCCGCTCACCGGCCAGCTCCTGGCCAGCGGCGGGCGCAAATGGACGTCGGTCTTCTCCGACGAGATGGTCCGCATCGGCGCCGACCGGCCGGACGTCGTCGCGATCACGGCGGCGATGCTGCACCCCACCGGCCTGGCGGCATTCGCCGAGGCCTACCCGGACCGGCTCTACGACGTCGGCATCGCCGAGCAGCACGCCGCTACCTCGGCGGCCGGCCTCGCGACCGGGGGACTGCACCCGGTGGTCGCCGTCTACGCCACCTTCCTCAACCGCGCCTTCGACCAGGTGCTGATGGACGTCGCGCTGCACCGGCTGCCGGTGACCTTCGCCCTCGACCGGGCCGGCCTGACCGGCGACGACGGGGCGTCGCACAACGGCATGTGGGATCTGTCGATCCTGGGTGTGGTGCCCGGGATCCGGGTCGCCGCCCCCCGTGACGAGGCCACCCTGCGGGCGGAGCTGCGGGAGGCGGTCGACTGGTCGGCCGGGCCCACGGTGCTGCGCTACTCCAAGACGACGCTTCCCGACGACATCCCGGCCGTGCGCAGTGTCGGCGGGGTCGACGTCCTGCGCGACGCGCACCCCGACGCCGCGGTGCAGAACGGCTCCAGCCGCGGCGACGTGCTCGTCGTCGCCGTCGGCTCGACGGTGCCGCTCGCGCTCGAGGTGGCCGACCGGGTCGCCGACCAGGGCATCGCCGCGACCGTGGTCGACCCGAGGTGGGTCATCCCGGTCGCTCCGGAGCTGGTCGGGCTGGCCGCCCGGCACCGGCTGGTCGTCACCGTCGAGGACAGCGGTCGCGCCGGCGGCATCGGTTCCCAGATCTCGCAGGCGCTGCGCGACGCCAACGTCGACGTACCCGCCCGTGATGTGGGTATCCCGCGTCGTTTCCTGGCGCACGGGAAGGTCGCGGACGTCCGCGCGGAGGTCGGCCTGACAGCGCAGGACATCGGCCGTCAGGTGGTCGAGTGGGTGTCCCGGATCGACGGAGGGTCGTCGTCGACCGTCGACGCAGAGCTCCGATCGCACGACTCCGCCGAGTCCTGACCCCACCCCGCCGATCTGGCGGGGGAGCGGTCGTCGTGCTCGCCGCGACGGCGGTCGCGGTCGCGGTGGCCGTGGCGTCGGGCCAGCCGCCACCCGCGGCGCCGGCGAGCGGTAGATCTATCCCGGTCCGGGCCGGCGGGAGCAGCGTGTCCGGCGGCGGCCGGGCGCTGGCCGTCGTCCCCGCCGGGGTACGGCTGATCGATCTCGACCACGGAACGGTGCGGGCGGTGAGCCTCCCGGACGGGGTGCGCGCAGGCGCGGTGCTCGCGTCGTCCGGTGCGGCGTTGTTCCTGCTGGACCGGGCCGCGGGAGCGGCCTATCGTCGCGCGCCCGCCGGCACGCTCCGTCGGCTCGATCCGGTATCGGGCCCGGTGCAGGACATCGTGCCCGACGCGGCCGGCACCGGGGCGTGGCTGATCCGGGCCGGTGCCGCCCGGGCGGTCGACGCCACCGGTCGTCCGACCGGTGAACGCATAGTCCTGCCGCCCCGTAGCCGGATCGCCGGCGCGACTGCGGCCGGGCTGGTCGTCGACACCGCGGATGCCCGGACCGCCAACGCCGTCCGGGTGGTCTCGGCGACCGGCTCACGGCGGATCGCCGCCGGCGTGGCGCTGGCCGTGGCGGGCCGGCGGGTACTGCTGATCCGGGCCGGGCGGCTGGGGATCGTCGATCTTCCCGGCCGGGCCGTGCGCTGGTTGCCGCACCTGTTGGCGGTACGACCGGCCGGGCCGGGCGCCCTCGCGCCCGACGGGCGGGCATTCGCTGCGTTGGCGAGGACCGGCGTCCGGCCGCGGCTGATCGTCGGCCGGGTGAGCGCCGCCGGCGGACGCGACCTCACGGTGCTGCCGCTCGACGGCGGTACCGGGGCGCCGGAGACCGGGCCGGTGTGGACCTCGGCCGACACGGTGCTCGCCGTACGGCCGGACGGACGGCCGGTCGCCTACCACCTCGGTACGGCGGCGGGCCGGAGGCTTCGCGCGCCCGCGCCCATCCGGCGCCTCTCGCCCGGCTGAGCCCGGCGCGCCCCGCGCGCGTACAGTCGACCGCGCAGATGACGCCGGGGAGCTCGGGCAGCCGGGCTGAGAGGGTGGCCGGCCCGTTACGGGCAGCGCCACCGACCCGCACGACCTGACCTGGGTAATGCCAGCGGAGGCATGCGATGGACGTGGGGCAGAGGCCGGCGACGTGCCGGCCCACCGCCGTGGTGATCACCGGCGGCGACCCGCCGGACGCTGCCGTCGTCGGCCGGCTGCCGTCGCCCGCCTATGTCATCGCCGCCGACAGCGGACTCGACCATGCTGCCGCGCTGGGCCTGCCCGTCGACCATGCCGTCGGGGACTTCGACTCGGTCAGCCCGGCGGCCCGCGCCGCGGCCGAGGCCGCGGGCATCCCGGTCGAGGTACACCCGGCCGCCAAGGACGCCACCGACCTCGAACTCGCCCTCGACACGGCCGTCCGCACCGGAGCCGCCCGGATCGTGGTCGTCGGCGGATCCGGCGGCCGGCTCGACCACCTGCTGGCCACCGCCTTCCTGCTCGCCGCGCCGGCCTACGCGCGGCTCGACGTGTCCGCCTTCCTCGGCGCCGCCACCGTCCATGTCGTACGGCGCAGCCTCACCATGACCGGACGGCCGGGGGAACTGCTCACGCTGCTTCCGGTGCACGGAATCGCCACCGGGGTCACGACTGTGGGCCTGCGCTACCCGCTCGCGGGCGAGGACCTGGTGCCCGGCTCGACCCGCGGGGTCAGCAACGAATTCACCGAGACCCGCGCCGACGTCCGGCTGACCGGCGGCGTGCTGATCGCCGTACGGCCGGGAGATGCCGGCACCGCACCCGAGGAGACCCCATGATCGTCGAACTGCAGTGCCTGCCCACCCCGGCCGGGCGTCCCGACGATCCGCACGCCCACGTCGAGGCCGCGATCGCGGTCATCGTGGCATCGGGACTGCACTACGAGGTCGGACCGCTCGGCACCACGCTCGAAGGCGATCCCGACGAGGTGTGGCCGGTACTGCGGCAGGCGCACGAGGCCTGCCTCGCCGCCGGCGCGCAGAGCTCGATCGCGGTGGTCAAGATTGCCGAAGGCATCAGCAAGGGCATGGACGACCTGACCCGCAAGTTCCGGCCATGACCCGCCCGTCCCTGCCGCCGGCCCGCCCGGCGCTCCGCCGGGTCCGCGGTCTGCTGCCTGCACTGGTGCTCCTGGCGGCCTTGATCGGGTGTTGGCAGGTGGTGGTCACCACCCGGGGTGTCGCGCCCTACCTGCTGCCGGCACCGTCGCGGATCCTCGATGCCTTCGTCGGCGCCCGGGCGCTGCTGGCGACTCCCGTGCTCACCACGACGGAGGAGGCGGTCGCCGGGCTATTGATCGGCGCCGCCGTCGGGGCGCTGCTCGCGATCGCGCTCGCCGCCGCCCCGGTGGTGCGGCGGGCGCTCTACCCGCTGCTGGTCGCCAGCCAGACCGTGCCGATGATCGTGCTCGCCCCGCTGCTGGTGTTGTGGTTCGGCTACGGCCTGGCGCCGAAGGTTGTGGTGGTAGCGCTCATCGTCTTCTTCCCGGTCGTGGTGAGCACCGTGGCCGGATTGACCGGTGTCGACGGCGAGATGGTGGACCTGGTGCGCGGCATGGGCGCCAGCCGCCTGCAGGTCCTGCGGATCGTGCTCGTCCCGGCCGCCGTACCGGCCTTCTTCTCCGGCCTGCGGATCTCCGCGGCGTACGCCGTCGCCGGTGCGGTGGTCGGCGAGTGGGTGGGCGCGAGCAGCGGGCTGGGCATCTTCATCGACCGGTCGAAGGCGTCGTTCCGCGTCGACCGGGTGTTCGTCGCCGTCGTGATCATCGCGCTGCTGTCCATGGCGCTGTTCGCGCTGGTCGGGCTCGGCGCTCGGCTCGCGTCGCCGTGGCGCTACGCCGCGGGCGCGGCGGATCGGGAGGTCGCCCCGTGAAACGCCGGCGGATCCTCGCTCTCTTCGCCGCGGCCGCGGTCCTCCTCGCCGGCTGCGCCGACGCCGGTGCGGTGAAGCACGACCAACAGGGCCGCAAGCAGGTCACCATGCTTCTCGACTGGACCCCCAACACCAATCACAGCGGCATCTACCTCGCCCAGGAGAAGGGCTGGTACCGCAAGGCTGGGCTCGACGTACGGATCATCGAGCCGGGCCAGAACAGCAACGTCCTGCAGATGCTGGCGACCGGGAAGGCCGACTTCGCGATCAGCACGGAGGAGGACTTGACTCCGGCCGTCGCACAGGGGCTTCCCGTCGAGTCGGTCGCCGCGATCCTGCAGCACAACACGTCGAGCCTCGTTGCGTTGCAGTCGTCCGGGGTACGCCGGCCCCGCGACCTCGCGACCTTGACCTACGGCGGCTTCGGGGGTCAGTTGGAAAAGGCCCTTGTCCAGACAATGGTCAAATGCGACGGGGGAAATGCTTCGCGGATCAAGTATGTGCAGGTCGGCGACGCCGACTACCGGGTCGGCCTGACGAAGCATTTCTACGACTTCGTCTGGACCTTCGACGGATGGGAAGGCCTGCAGTTCAACCACATCGACCATCTGAAGACGGTCAGCTTCCCGTTCATCCGCTACCAGCGCTGCATTCCCGACTGGTACACGCCATTGATCGCGGCACGCAGTTCCCTGATCGACGCCGACCCCGGAACAGTGTCGGCGTTCATGCATGCGACCCGGCGGGGCTACCAGGCCGCGATGGCTCATCCGGACGAGGCCGCCGGCGCGCTATTGAAGGCCGCGCCAGACCTTGATCCCAGGTTGGTGCGTCTCTCTGCCCACTACCTCGCCTCCCGCTACGCCGATCACGCTGCACGTTGGGGCTGGCAGGACACCGCAGTCTGGACCCGGATGACGGCGTTCCTGCGCCACGCAGGAATGGTGGAGGGAAAAGTCGACGTGCGCAAGGCTTTCACGAACCGCTTTCTCGGCGAATGACCACGACCGTCGAGATCAACGGTCTCCGGCACAGCTACGGCGGGCGGCCGCCGCGGCTCGTCCTCGACCGGATCGACCTCGCCGTCGAAGAAGGACAGTTCGTCAGTCTGGTGGGGCCGAGCGGCTGTGGCAAGAGCACTCTGCTGCGCGTCATCGCCGGGCTGCTGCCGCCGTCCGAAGGCGCGGTGCGGGTGCACGGCATGTCGGTGGAGGACCAGACCGGGTTGGTCGCCTACATGCCGCAGCGCGATCTGCTGCTGCCGTGGCGCCGGGCGCTGGACAACGCGGTCCTCGGCGCCGAGGTGACCGGGGCCCCCCGTGATCAGGCCCGCGACCGCGCCCGGTCGCTCTTCGAGCGCTTCGGGCTCACCGGATTCGAAGCGGCCTGGCCGGGAGAACTTTCCGGCGGAATGCGCCAGCGCCTCGCGTTATTGCGGACCTTCCTGCTGGATCGGGACGTCCTTCTCCTGGATGAGCCGTTCGGCGCCCTCGACGCGATCACCCGCCGCGGGATGTATGCCTGGCTGCAGGACGTGTGGCTCGCCGACCGGCGTACCGCCCTCTTCGTCACCCACGACGTCGAGGAGGCGATCTACCTGTCCGACCGCGTGATCGTGCT
>DASXJE010000146.1 GCA_036497565.1 Mycobacteriales bacterium | reverse complement strand
GCGGTCCCAGGTGTAGTCGGCGGCATGGGCCGGCCCGCCGCGGGCGAGTCGCGCCGCGAGATCCGGCTCGGTGACGATCCGGTGCACCGCGACGGCGACCTGCTGCGGCGTACCGCCGGACGTCAGCAGGCCCGACCGCTCGTGCGCGACGGCGACCGGCAGGCCGCCGACCGGGGTCGCGACCACCGGGGTGCCGCATGCCTGCGCTTCGAGTGCTGCCAGCCCGAAGGACTCGCTCCGGCTGGGCATCACGAGGACGTCGGCGGCGCGGTAGACGTCCGGCAGGGCGTCGCGGGCCACCGGCGGAAGGAACCGGACCGCTCCGCCCAGACCCAGCTCGCCGGCGAGGGCCGGCAACTCGCGCTCGCCGTAACCGCGACCGCTGACGCCGCCGACGACGGCCACCACGAGCCGGTCGCCCAGCGACGGATCGCGGCGGCGCAGCTCGGCGGCCGCCCGGATCAGGACATCGGGCCCCTTGTGCTGCTGCACGCGCCCGACGTAGGCGAGGACGACCGCGTCGGCCGGCAGCCCCAGCCCGGACCGCGCGGCGGCGCGGTCACCGGGACGGAACCGGTCGAGGTCGACCCCGGGCGGGACGACCGACACCGTCGCGGGGTCGGCGTCGTAGAGCTCGATCAGCTCGCGCCGCTCGACCGCGGTCGCCGCGACGAGCCGGTCGGCCTCGGCCACGATCTGGTCCTCGCCGAGGATGCGTACGGCGGGTTCCGGCGATTCGTCCGCCGAGCGGCGGGCATTCTTGACCTTGCCCAGGGTGTGGAAGGAGTGCACCAGCGGCACGCCCCACCGGTCGGTGGCCAGCCGGCCGACATGGCCGGAGAGCCAGTAGTGGGAGTGGGCGAGGTCGTACCACCCGGCATCGTGGCCGGCCTCGGCCCGCAGCAGCCCGGCCGCGAACGCGCACAGCTGCGAGGGCAGCTGGTGGCTCGGCACTCCACCGAACGGGCCGGCCGAGATGTGGCGCACCAGGACGCCGGGCTCGAGCTCGACGGTGGGCGGCAGGTCGCTGCTGGCCGCGCGGGTGAAGATCTCGACCTCGACGCCGCGGGCGGCGAGCCGGCGGCTGGTCTCGACGACGTAGACGTTGAGCCCGCCGGCGTCGCCGCCACCGGGCTGCTCCAGCGGTGAGGTGTGCACGGACAGCACCGCGACGCGGCGCGGCAGACCGGCCCGGGAGAGCTCCCGGGGCGGCTGCAAGCATCCGGTCGACTGCACTCGCACCTCCGGGTCAACGTGGGTCATTGTCTTTGTCAACGTCGTACCCGCTCAGATCCTGCCCCATGCCATGTCGGGGCGCAGCGGCGACTTGGCAGGATAAGGCTATGAGCTCTCCCTCAACCACTCCTCCGGTCGCCGTCGTCACGGGCGCGAGCAGCGGCATCGGCGCGGCGAGCGCCCGCCGCCTCGCCGCCGACGGATTCCACGTCGTCCTCGCGGCCCGCCGGCGCGACCGGCTCGACACGCTGGCGAAGGAGATCGGCGGTACGGCGCTGACCCTCGACGTCACCGACCAGGCCTCGGTGGACGAGTTTGCCGACGCCGTGCCGGAGTGCCGCGTGCTGATCAACAACGCCGGTGGCGCCAAGGGCCTCGACCCCATCGAGAACGCCAATCCCGACGACTGGGCCTGGATGTACGACGTCAACGTGCTGGGCACGCTGCGGGTGACCAAGGCCATGCTGCCCGCGCTGGTCCGCAGCGGGGCCGGCCACGTCGTCGTGATGAGCTCCACGGCCGGTCGGATCGTCTATGAAGGTGGCGCCGGCTACACCGCGGCCAAGCACGGGGCGACGGCCCTCGCCGAGACGCTGCGGCTCGAGCTGTCCGGCAAGCCGGTGCGGGTCAGCGAGATCGCGCCGGGCATGGTGCGCACCGACGAGTTCGGGCTGGTCCGCTTCGGCGGGGACGCCGAGAAGGCGGCCTCGGTCTACGCCGGCGTACGAGAGCCGCTGACCGCCGAGGACATCGCCGACTGCGTCGGCTGGGTCGTCACCCGTCCCCCGCACGTCGACATCGACCTGCTCGTGGTCAAGCCGCTCGCGCAGGCCGCCCAGCACAAGGTCCACCGCGAGCCCTGACCCAAGCCCGCCCGCATGCCGAACGGGGGCGGCCGATTCCGCTTGAACGTAACGTTCAAGCGCTCTATCCGCGTGAACGTGACGTTCAAGCGGATTGGATGGGAGCGCGCGAGGAGCGGTAGGCGGCGGGGTCAGTCGAGGGTGACGCCGACGAGGCGGGGTTCCGGGCGCAGGGTGACGCCGAAGCGGTCGCGGACGCCGTCGCGGATCTCCCGGGCCAGCGTGACCAGTTCCGCGGTGGTACCGCCGCCGCGGTTGGTGAGAGCCAGGGTGTGCTTGCCCGATACGGCGACCCGGCCGACCTGCCGGCCCTTGCCGAAGCCGGACCGTTCGATGAGCCAAGCCGCCGATAGCTTGACGGTGCCGTCCGGACCCGGCCAGTGCGGGTACGACGTCCCCGGTGCGAGCCCGGCCTGCACCGCGTCGGCCGCCGCGGCGGTGACGACCGGGTTGGTGAAGAACGACCCGGCGCTCCAGGTGTCGTGATCACCGGGATCGAGCACCATGCCCTTGCCGCGGCGCAGCTCGAGGACGGCCGCGCGCACCGACGCGAGGGGCGCGGGACAGCCCTCGTCTACGCCGAGTCGGCGGGCCAGCTCGGCGTATCGCACCGGTGCGGAGTGCGGCTGACGCCGCAGCGAAAACCGCACCGACAGCACGACGTAGCGCTCGGAGTGCTTGAACCGGCTGTCCCGGTAGCCGAACCGGCACTCAACGGGGGCGAGCTCCCGAATCGTGGCGTCCGTCCGGTCCCACACCCGCACGGAGCTGATGGTCTCGGCGATCTCCTGGCCGTAGGCGCCGACGTTCTGCACCGGGGTCGCGCCGACCAACCCGGGTATGCCGGACAGGCACTCCCAGCCGGCCCAGCCCTCATCCACCGTGCGGGCGACCAGCGCATCCCACGGCTCACCGGCTGCGACGTCCAGCTCGATCCGGTCGCCGTCGACGGTGACGTCGACGCCGCGGTGCCGCAGCAGGACCGCGGTGCCGGGCCAGCCCGCGTCGGCGAGGACCAGGTTGCTGCCGCCGCCGATCAGCAGCACACCGGTCCCGGCGGCGTCGGCGTCGCGGACCGCCGACACCAGCTCGTCCACCGTGGTGGGCTCGGCAAGGGTCGCGGCCGGGCCGCCGAGCCGGAGCGTGGTCAGCGGCGAAAGCGGTATGTCGGCACGCTCGAGCACTCAGCTACCGTAACCGCCCGGGCCCGCGAGGAAGCCGTCGAGGAAGATTGGCGCCATGAACCCACAGGACCACGTGCACCTGGTCAACAACGGCAAGCGCGACATGACCATCGACGAGATGGCGCGCATGCAGCCCGGCATGGACCGCCTGATGGCCGAGGTCGGGCCGCGGGTCCACCGCCTCTATTACGCCGGCAACGCCGGAAACTGGCCGCTGGCCACCTACTTCTACAAGTCGGTCGTCAAGCAACTCCGCCTCTGCACCCAGAGCCGGCCGAAGTACGAGCCGCAGATGACGACCTTCATCGAGCAGGACTGCGAGCCGGTGCGGGCCGCGATCGCCGCGTGCGACGGAGCGGCGTTCGAGGCCGCCTACGACAAGATGGTGCAGCGCTGCAACGACTACCACATCGAGTTCGGCAAGCCCTACATCTCGTGGCACACGCCGGCCCAGCCGCCGGACGATCTCGACCTGACCGCCGGGATGGGCTGAGCCGCGCTATCCGTCCTCGAGCGCCCGGGCGAAGGCGTCGTACGCCGTCCCGTCGAAGAGCACGAACCTGGCATGCGTGACCTTGGTCGACGCCTCCCGGACCGCCGCCACCGCGACCTCGGCACCATGTTCCAGCGGCCAGCCGTAGATCCCGGTGGAGACCGCCGGAAAGGCCACCGAGACCGCGCCGATCTCGTCGGCCACCCGCAGCGACTCGACGTAGCAGGAGCGCAGCAGCGGCGTACGGTCCTCCCCCTTCGCCCACACCGGTCCGACCGTGTGGATCACCCAGCGCGCGGGGAGCCGTCCGGCGGTCGTCGCCACCGCCTGGCCGGTCGGCAGACCGTCGCGGTAGCGGTCGGCCCGCAGGCTCCGGCACTCGGCCAGGATCTCCGGCCCGCCGCGGCGGTGGATCGCGCCGTCCACGCCGCCGCCGCCCTGCAGCGACCTGTTCGCCGCGTTGACGACGGCGTCCACGTCCTGCTCGGTGATGTCTCCGCGCACCAGGGTGATCTCCATGGCCTCCACTGTGCCAAGCGCCGGCGGGCCGGGTCCGGCGTGGTCCGCTAGCGTGACCGCCCGACGTCCCCCGCGAAGACCCTCCGAGGTGCCGGTGCCCAGGTTCGGTGTGCCCAACCTCTGCGGCGCCGACCTGGTGCTGATCGCCGGCGCCGCGATCGCGGGATCGGTCACCACCCAGGCCACCTACACGCAGGCCGGCGCCGCCGTGCTGATCGCGCTGGTTCTCATCGTGTCGGTGGGGCTGGTGCGCGGCGGCACGGCACTGCGCCCGCACCGATGGGCGATCGCGGTCGCCTACCTCGTCTGCATCGTCGTCCAGGCCGTCAAACCGCCGCTGGACAACGTGCACGGCAACACCGTCCTGCGGGTCGCGGTGGGGTTCGGTATCGCGGCCACCGTGGTCGCCGCGGCCACTCTGCTCCGGGCGCGGGCGGCCGTCGTGGTCGCCGCGGTCGCGCTGATCGGGGTCTCCTACGCGTTGGTCGTCGCCGGCGGTTCGCCGATCATCGACGTCTGGGTGATCCTGCAGCAGTCGTCCCTCGCCGTGGTGCACGGGATGAACCCCTACGTGCTGCACTTCTCCGGCGTGCCGCCCGGGCAGACCTCCGGCTGCTTCAACTACCTACCGGCGACCTTCCTGCTGCCCATCCCGGGCCGGCTGATCGGCGACGTGCGGTGGGTCGAGGCGGCGTCGATGCTCGCCGCGGTGATCGTCCTCGCCGTACGGGTGCGCGGCACCGCCCGCCGCGACCCGCGTTGGATCGCGCTCGCGCTGCTGCTCGGGGTGCTGCCCGGCGCGCTGTACGACGTCCAGCAGGCCTGGAACGAGACCCTGCTGCTCGGGGCGCTCGTCATCGCCGCCGTCCTGATCGACGCTGGCCGGGGATGGTGGGCGGTGCTCCCCCTCGCCGTCGGCCTGGCGACCAAGCAGCACCTGGTGCTGCTGCTGCCGTTGTTCTGGATGTGGCCGGGGGTCGGCCCGCGCCGCACGATCGCCGCGGTCGGCGGGGCCGCGGCGATCACCGCCCCGTGGCTGCTCCTGAACTACGGCCGGTTCCAGACCTGCACCGTCGACTTCTTCCTCCACATCGCCCCGCGCGGGACCTCGCTGTCGGTGTGGCACTGGATCCCGTCCGCCGTACACGTTCCGGTGCTGCTGGTGGCACTGCTGGTCGGCTACGTGATCGTGTTCGCCCGGGCGCCCCGCACCGCGGGCGGTCTGCTCATCGCCGGCGCCGTCGTCTTCGCCTTCTTCGACCTGGTGAACAAGCAGACGTTCCTCAACCAGTGGCTCTTCGTCGCGCAGCTGATCGTCGCGGGACTTGCCCTGCACGGGGCCCGCGGCCGCGACCCGGTCAGTCGATGATGCGGACCCGCAACCGGCGGAAGCCCTTGCCCTTGTTCTCGACCTTCGCCACCTCGATGCCGCCGATGAACTTCGTCGAGGCGACGTGGGTGCCACCGTCGGCCTGGGTGTCGAGCCCGACGATGTCGACGATCCGCACCTCGGCGAGGTCGGGCGGCAGCAGGTTGGTCGCGGTGCGGATGATGTCGGGGATCGTGAAGGCCTGCTCGCGCGGCAGGGTCGCGACGTCGATCCGCCGGTCGGCGGCGACCTCCGCCGCGCAGGCCGCCGCGATCCGGTCCTTGAACTCCGCGGGGACGTCGGGGAGGTTGAAGTCCATCCGGGCGGTCAGCGGTTCCATGTTCCCGCCGGTCACCAATGCGCCGAAGTCGCGGAAGACGACGCCGGAGAGCAGGTGCAGCGCGGAATGGGTGCGCATCAGAGCGGTACGCCGGTCATCCTCGACGGCGCCCCGCACCGTGGTGCCCGCCGGCGGGACCGGGTCACCCTCCTGCGGAAGGAGGTAGAGGTCGTCGCCCTTGCGCATGCCGACGATGCGGGTCTGCACCCCGCCCCAGATCAGGACACCGTGGTCAGGGGGTTGCCCGCCGCCGCCGGGATAGAACGCCGAGCGGTCGAGCACGATGCCGACGTCGGGATCGGCGGCCTGGACCGTCGCGTCCCACTCCCGCAGGGTCTGATCGGCGAGCTCGAGCCGGTGGGTGCGTCCGTGCAGATCGCTGGCCATTCGGCCACCTTAGGACGGAGCTACCAGCGGCCGGGGCCGCCGCCGCTCTGGATCTCCCGGACCGCGGGCCGCACGTCGACCAGATAGACGATCGAGCCGATCAGCCCGGCGATGCCGAAGAAGCTCAGGAAGCCGAAGAAGAACACGATCAGAGCGGCCACGGCGGTGATCCCCAGCCAGGCCGGCTTGCTCAGCTTGTTGGCGGCGACGAAGGCCGGGGTCTTCCGGGTGGCGCAGTCGATCAGCGCCCACAGCTGCAGCGCCATGCACGCCAACTGGACCACGGTCATCAGAGAACCGGAGAGATTGCCCACCGGATCAGGGTACGGCGTCCCCGCGCACCGCGCCGCTCCCGAGCGGCACCGTCCGGGCCGGGCGGTGAACCCGACGCCCGCGCAGACCGTGACATGGAGTGAAGCGGCCTGAACCGACGGGCCGGCAATCGGGGGATCCACCATGAATTCGCGTCACGAAGATGAGCACATAGCAACGACCGGGCAGCCCATTGATCCGGGCCCGCGCCGGGGACGGCGGGCACTGCGGTGGATCATTCCGATCTCCGCCGTGGTCGCCGGTGCCGGCCTCCTCGCGGCCTGCGGGACGAGCACGTCGAGCAGCGGGCAGTCCAACGCCGGTGCGGCCACGCCCAAGACCCACTCGATCGTCGCGGTACGGACGGTCCCCGGAGCCGGCAAGGTGCTGGTGACCTCGGCCGGGCGCACGCTCTACACCGCCAAGCAGGACTCGGCCGCGATGATCCACTGCACCGGCTCGTGCGTCGCCGTATGGATTCCGCTGACGACCTCGAGCAGCACGATCACCCTGCCCAACGGCGTGACCGGGCACCTCACGACCGTGAAGCGGCCGGACAGCGGGAAGATGCAACTGGCGTACGGCGGAAAGCCGCTCTACACGTTCAAGCTCGACACCTCGGCCGGTCAGGCCAAGGGCAACGGCGCCCACGACAACTTCAACGGCACCGCGTTCAGCTGGCAGGCCGCAGTGGTCGGCGGCGGGGCCGCAGCGCCCGCGCCGAGTCCGTCCTCGACCGGAGGCAACGGCACCTACTGACCCTGATCGACCGACGATCCCCCCGGAACCTCTCGCTCCGGGGGGATCGACGCCGTCTGCTCAGCTGTCGCTGGGCTTGCTGGTCGTCGACTTGGTCGTCGTCGACTTGGACGTCGTCGACTTGGTGGTCGAGCCGCTTCGCCGCGGAGCGCTCTTGCGGGCCGTGGCCGCCCGACCCGTACGCCGCGCCGACGCGCTGGCCTTGTGGGTCTTGTCCTTCGCGGTCTCGGCGGTCGCGTCGACGTCGTCCATGACCTGCTCGAAGCGGGCCTCGGTGCGGCGGGCATCGGGGCTGCGGCGTACCTGCGCCACGACCTGCGCGCCGCGCCGGGCGAAGTAGTCGTAGGCGTCCTTGGCCTGCTCGCCGTAGGCCTCGGCGACGGCCCGCACGCCGGCCGGGGTGATCTGCTGCGCCTTGTCCGGCAGGTCGCCGGCCGCCTCCTGCAGTCGCTTCGCCCGCACCTGCGCCTCGGTCTGGATGGCGGCGATGCGCTTGAAGGCCAGGTCGGAGGCACCGACCCAGGCGTAGAACGGCTTGCGGGCGTCACCGATGGCTGCCCTGCCCTGGGCGACCATGGCCTCGCCGGCCTTGCGGGCATCAGTGGTGAGCGACATCGTCGATCTCCTTCTCATCTGGCGGTGATCCCGCCATCGTTGTCTGGACGGTCGCGAGGTTTTCGCGGCAGAACGATTCGTAGATCTCCACCAGGACCTGCCGCTGCCGCTCGGAGATCCGGGTGTCCCGCAGGATCGCGGCGATCACCTCGAGATCTCCGTCGCGCTCCTCGAGGATCCCGGCTTGCAGGTAGAGCGTCTCGGCAGAGATCCGCAGGCCCTTGGCGATCTGCTGCAGGATCTCCGCACTCGGGCGGCGCAGCCCCCGCTCGATCTGGCTGAGATAGGGGTTACTCACCCCGGCGAGCTTGGCGAGCTGACGCAGTGACACCTGCGCCGTACGGCGTTGTTCGCGGATGTAGTCGCCCACGTCGCCCACTGACAATCCGGGCACGTCGCACCCCCTCCGCGTGTGGTCCGTAGCTGCACTCACCGCCACGGTAGCCCGTGGTGCTAGCTCCTGCAAGCAACCAGCTAGCACGTGTGGCTCCGCTCACGCGGTCGCGCACAGTGCACTCCCGGTGATCCGACGTGACTTCCGCGACCCGGGAATGATCCCCGGGGGGTGCCGGTTGTGCTCGCTGGCCGGCCCGTTTCATGCCCCCGGGCCTCACCATATTGCCGCTACGAGCGGCCACTCGCCGAGAGGCGGCTGACGGACCGGTCGAACGATCGCGGCCCCGCCCTGAAGAGATTTCGGGCGGGGCCGCGGTCGCTTTTCGGGGGAAGAACCCCTCGACCGCCCGCTACCGTGATCGACATGGTCCGTGAGGCTCGACGGAGGGGCACCGCGATGGACTGGACACTGCTCGGCCTCGCCGGACTGTTCGAAACCGGATTCGCGGTCTTCCTCAAGCAGAGCCACGGGATGTCGCGGCTGTGGCCGACCGTCGGGTTCGCCGCCTGTGCCCTGATCAGCTTCGGGCTGCTCACCATCGCGTTGAAAGGCCTCGAGGTCGGCCCTGCCTACGCCGCATGGACCGGGATCGGCGCCGCCGGCACGGCGATCATCGGAATGGCGGTTCTCGGCGAGACCGTCTCCACGGTCAAGGTGATCTCGATCGTGCTCGTCGTCGCGGGTGTGATCGGCCTCAACCTGGCCGGTGCCGGCGCCTGACGACCGGCCCTACTTGTCCGGCTGCACCTGCACCTTCAGCCCGCCGCGTGCCCGCACCCGGTCGAGCGCCTGTTCGAAGTCCTCCAGCCCGAACCGGTCGGTGATCATCGCGCCCCCGTCGACCGCGCGCGCAGCCAGCAGCCGCATCGCGGGCTCGAACGTCGACAGGACCGCCATCGAGCCGATGATGGTGATCTCGTCGTTGTAGACGCTGTACGGCGAGACCGCGATCCGCGCGTCCGCCGGCGCCACCCCGAAGACCATGAAGGTGCCGCCGCGGCTCACCGCGCCGAGCCCCGCCTGGGCGGCCGCCGGGACGCCCGTCGCGTCGATGACGTAGTCGAAGCCGGCCGGCTCGTCCTCGAGCGCATCAGCGACCGAGCCCGCCGTCGCGTCGGCGCCGAGCCGGCCCGCCACCGTCAGCCGGCCCGGGTCCGTGTCGACGACGGTCACCGAGGCGGCGCCGGTCCGCCGGGCCAGTTGGGCGAGCAGCAGCCCCATCGTGCCGGCGCCGATGATGAGCAGGGTCGAGCCCGGCGGCATCGCCAGCCGCCGCAGTCCGTGTACCGCACACGAAATGGGCTCCACCAGCGCGGCCTCGCCGAAGGACAGGTGATCGGGGATCTGGTAGGCGTTGGCCGCCGGAACGGCGACGTACTCGGCGAACGCCCCGTCGACCGTGTCGCCGATCGCACCCCAGTTTTCGCACAGGTTGCCGCGCTGCCGGCGGCACTGCCGGCATTTGCCGCAGAACAGCGATGGGTCGACCGCCACCCGGTCGCCCTCCTCCAGGCCGGACACGCCGGATCCGAGCGCGGCAACCTCGCCGGCGAACTCGTGCCCGGGGATGATCGGGTACGGCGTGGGCGGGAACTCGCCGGCGGCGATGTGCAGGTCGGTGCCGCACACCCCGCAGGCGCGGACCGCGACCACGATCTGGCCGGGGCCGGGCGTCGGGTCGGGGACCTGCGCGATCCTGATCTTGCCGGGCTCGTCGAGTACCACGCCGCGCATCGGTCCTCCAGATCGTTTGTCCGGTCTGATGTCGAGGACACCATAGGGTCACCCCTCGCCCGCTGCCTACCGGACGTACGAGGATGAGTGGATGAGCACCGACGTCCAGGCTGTGAACGCGCTCACCGCGCGGTGGGCTCAGGCCTGCGACGGAGCGTCCACGACTCTGTCCGGCCTCGGCGTCTGGCCGCTGCTGGCGCTGCTGACACCGGGAGCCGACGACGTCGTCCGCGCGGAGTTGGAGCGGGCGACGGGGGTCGCTGCGGCGGAGTCGGGTGCGGCGGCCCGCAACCTGATGGACCTGCTGTCACACGCCGACGCCGTCCGGGCCGCACTCGGCCTGTGGACCCGGGCGGAGCTGCCGCTGGAGCCGGCGTGGGTCGACCAGCTTCCGCAGGGCACGCGCGGCACGCTGACCGGTGACCCGGCCGCCGACCGGTCGATGCTGGACACCTGGGCGGCCCGCCAGACCGACGGGCTGATCGACCGGATGCCCATCATGGTCGACGCCGCGATCCAGCTCGTCCTGGCGAGCGCCCTGCTGGTCCGGACCGAGTGGGAGCACGCCTTCGCCGACAACCGCTGGCGGATCGACCGCGGGCCCTGGGCGGCCGGAGACCTTTCCGGACTCACCCGCACCACGACCGACCTCGACGACGTCGCCGTCGCGGACACCGCCGCCGGCCCCCTCACCGTCGTCCGGGTCGCCGGGGGGAACGACGTCGACGTACACCTGATCCTCGGCGGGGAGGAGCGGGCCGCCGGCGACGTGCTCGCGGCCGGGATCGGGGCGGTGTGCGGCGACGCGTCACGCACCGTCGGCTCCGCGCTGCCCGACGGCAACCCGGGACCCGGTGTCTCGATACGCATGGTGTCGGCATCGTCGATGCGGCCGACCGTGCAGCTGCGGACGGTCCGATTCACGGTCGAGGGCGACCACGACCTGCTGGCCCACGCAGACCTGTTCGGCCTGGCGACGGCGGCCACGGGTGGCCGTCATTTCCCGGGCGTGAGCGAAGAGCCGCTCGCGCTCGCCCAGGCCCGGCAGAGCGCCGTTGCGACCTTCAGCGCCCGCGGCTTCGAGGCCGCTGCCGTGACCGTCATGGCGATGAAGGCCTCCTTCGCGGCGGCGCAGCACTCGGTACGCCGGGTCGAGGTCCGCGTCGACCGTCCGTTCGGGTTCGTCGCGACCCACCGGCCGACCGGCCTGGCGCTGGTCGCCGGCTGGGTCGCCGACCCCGAGCCGTGGAGCGAACCGGAGCTCTGAGCTCAGCCCGCCTCGATGGCCCGAAGCACGGCCGCCATGTCCTCGTCGGCGTGCCCCTGTGCACCAGCCCGGCCGAACGCCTCGGCCAGCGCGTCAACGAACGCGGTGTTCACACCGGCCGACGCCGCGGCGGCGGCGATGAGCCGGGCATCCTTCGCCGCACCTTCCACCGTGAAGCTGGGGGCGAAGTCTCCCCCCATCATCAGCTTCCCCTTGAGGTGCGCGTAGGGACTGTCGGTCGGGCTGCCCTCGATCGCCTCGAGGAAGAGGGCAGGATCGACGCCCAGCGCCCGCGCCAGCGCGATCGACTGCGCCGTACCCACGGTGAGCATCTGGATCCAGGCGTTGACGGCCAGCTTCAGCCGGCTGCCGGTGCCGGCCGGACCGACCCACATGATGCGGCGGCCGATCGCGTCGAAGACCGGCGCAGCGTCCTCCCGGACGTCGTCGGGCCCGGACGCGAGAACGACCAGGTTTCCTTGCTCCGCAGGCTGTTTCGTTCCCAGGACCGGCGAGTCGACATAGCGCCATCCGCGCTTGTCGGCGATTGCGCCGAGCCGCTCGGCGCCCTCCACACCGACCGTGCTGGTCTGCAGCCACAACGTCCCGGCCGGGGCGTCGACGTCGGCGAGCGCGGCCTCGATGCTGTCCGCATCGAAGAGCATCGTCAGCAGCACGTCGCCTCCGGCCACCGCCTCGTGCGCCGTACCCGCGACCGTGATGCCGTCGGCGGCCAGCGGTTCGGCCTTCGACCGGGTGCGGTTCCAGGCGCGTACCGACAGGCCCGCCCGCGCCATGCTGCGCGCCATCCCCGAACCCATGATCCCGGTCCCGAGCACCGCAACCGTCGTACCCGCCATCTCGCTGCCCTCCTCGTCGCGTGTCCCGCTCTCCCCAGTCTCGTCGTCCCCGATCGGCCCGACGAGGCGGGCACCGACCCGGCGGCCGGCCGGGCCGCCGTAGGATGTCCGAGGCGATGGAGCTCGCCACCAACCGCCCACCGTCGGGCCGATGGCTCCTAGCGAGAGTTGAGGAGAGCCCGACGATGACCCGTCGACGACTCGACATCCTGCTGGCCATCGCGCTCGGCGGCGCCATCGGCGGGGTCGCCCGCTACAGCGTGTCGCTCGCGCTGCCCACCCGCCCGGGCCACTTCCCCTGGGACACGTTTCTCATCAACGTGTCGGGCAGTTTCGTGCTTGGCCTGCTCGTGATCCTGCTCGCGGAGCGGTTCCCGCCCAGCCGCTACGCCCGGCCCTTCATCGGCACCGGGATCATCGGTGCCTACACCACCTTCTCGACGTTCGGCATCGAGACCGATCTCCTGATCCGGGCCGGACGCGTCGGCATCGCCGCCGCCTATGCGCTGGGCACCCTGGCCGGCGGGCTGGTCGCCGCGTGGATCGGCCTCGTCGTCGGCCGATGGCTGTCCGGCCTCGGCGGCCAGGCCCTCAGGCCGGACCCGCCGGTCCCGTCATGACGTTCCTCGTGGTGGCGCTCGCCGCCGCGGTCGGCGCACCGGCGCGCTACCTCGTCGACTCGTGGGCGCAGAAGCGGCTCGACCGGGTCTTCCCGTGGGGGACGCTCACCGTCAACGTCAGCGGCTCGTTCCTGCTCGGCCTCGTCACCGGACTGGCGCTCTACCACGGCTTCGCGGCGACGCCGAAGTTGCTGCTCGGCACCGGCTTCTGCGGGGCCTATACGACGTTCTCCACCTTCGCCGTCGAGACGGTGCGGCTCGGTGAGGACGGATCCACCGACGAGGCGTTCGGCAACGTCCTGACGAGCACCGTCGGCGCCCTGCTCGCCGCGGCCGCCGGACTCGCCCTCGCCGCCGCGCTCTGACGCCCTGTCCCCTCCCCCTTTCATGATCGTGATCGGACTTCGCCGCGAAACGCCGACGGAATCCGATCACGATCATGGAAGTAGGGGTGAAGCGACGGGGCAGGAGCTGCGGGCGTCAGAGGCCGATACGGCGCAGGGCGAGGTCGGCGATGACCTCGATACGCCGACCGACGCGCCACCGGCTCGCGGTGAGGGCGAAGTCGCGCCGGTCGATCCGGGCACCGAGGCGCAGCCGGCAGGTGTCGCCGGCCCGGCCCGAGGGCGTGATCGGCGCGACCAGCCGGACCCCGTCCGTGAGCCCGCGCATCGTCAGCAGCCCCGAACCGCTCCACCGGCCGTGCTCATCGGGGTGGCCGTCGCAGATGCGCAGCATGATCTCGGGACAACGGCCCACGTCGAGGAAGTCCGCGGACATCAAGCGCAGCAGCGCACGCCGGTGCGCGCAGTCCAGGGCGCCGAGACCCACCCACAGCGCACCGTCGGTCGGGGCTCCCGACGTCGATGCGACCTGTACGTGTCCCGAGACCTCCCGGCTGATGACGTCGATGCCCGGGCCAATGACGTGCCGGAAGCGCAGGCTCGCGGTACTGCCCTCGTCGGCCATCCATACGCCGGGCGGAACCAGCCCAGGACCGGATAGATCGGGGGCACCGAAACCGTCATCTCGCACCGCACTCACCCCGCTGCCGAGAAGTCACCCAAACTGTAGCCTTCCACGGCCCGCTCGGGGAGTTTCAGCCGCGCTCGATCGCGCCGGGGAGCAGGCGCACCTCGCCGACCGCACGTCCGCCGCCGCGGACCGGCGACCGCGCCAGGTCGGAGAGGGCCTCCGGGTCTACGCCGAGGCGGACCAGGGCGCCGGTCAGTACCGGCATCCGGGCCCGTACGGCGCCGTCGTCGATCTTGATCGCGGCGGCGGCTCCAGACGCCAGCGCCGCGGCATGCACGCCCTCGGCTCCGCCCTTCATCAGCAGGCCGGGTACGGCGTCCATCGCGACGGTGTCCTCGCGGCCGGTGCCGGCGACCAGCCGGGGGTGGGCCCGCATGGCGTCGGCGACCCGGCGCTGCGGCGTACCCGACGCGGCCGAGACCAGCCGGGAGAAGGCGCCGGCGAGCCCGGCCAGGGACAGTGCCATGACCGGGGCGCCGCACCCGTCGACACCCACGGCCGCGACAGGCTCGCCGCTGAGGTCCTCGATCGTCGACCGGATCAACTGCTGCAGCGGGTGTTCGGGGTCGACGTAACCGTCGGTCGGCCAGCCGGCGGCGATACAGGCGAGCAGCATGCCGGTGTGCTTCCCGGAGCAGTTCATGAAGATCCGGCTCGGCGTCACACCGGCCCGGATCGCCGCGGTGCGGGCGTCCCGGTCCGCGGGAAGGTCGGCCGGGCAGGCGAGTGAATCCTCGGTGAGGCCGGCATCGGCCAGCAACCGGCGTACCCGCTCGACGTGCACGTCCTCGCCGGTGTGCGACCCGGCGACGAGCGCCAGGTCGGCGTCATCGACCTTCAGCCCGGCGTGCAGCATCGCGAGGGCCTGCAGCGGTTTGTTGGAGGACCGCGGGAAGACCGGCACCCGGGTCGCCCCGACGTCGACGGCCGGTGTGCCGTCCGGGTATAGCGCGATCACCGAGCCGCGGTGGATCGACTCGACGAAGCCCGACCGCACCACCTCGACCAGCGGCCGGCCGGCGGGCACGGCCGCGGCGGGCGCGGAGTGCATCTCCTGGGTCTGTTCGGCCACGCGGCGGCTCAGTCGATCGCGGCCGGTACGTCGCCGGCCTGCAGAATCGCGTCGTCGGGCACCGACCGCTTCACCAGGGCCAGCGCCACCGGGCCGAGGTCATGGTGGCGCACCGCAGTACCCACGAAACCGACCTGGCGGCCGTCGAGGGTCACCGGGGCACCGTGGGCCGGCAGCGTCTCCTGCGACCCGTCGAGGTGCAGCAGCACCATCCGGCGCGGTGGCCGGCCGAGATTCTGCACCCGCGCGACGGTCTCCTGACCGCGGTAGCAGCCCTTGTCGAGGTGGACGGCGACCCCGATCCAGCCGACCTCGTGCGGGATCGTGCGGTGATCGATCTCGGCGCCCTCACGCGGCCGGCGGGACTCCACCCGCATCGCCTCGAACGCCCACGTCCCCGCCGGTCGGGCGCCGGCGGCGGTGAGCCGCTCGGCCGTCGCGGCAAGCTGCGCGCGCGGCACCAGCAGGTCGGCCGCGTCCGGTGCCGGCCAAGGCATCCGACGGGCCCAGCCGCCGTCCGGGAGGGGAGCGACGTCGTACGGCGCCGTCGCCTTGACCTGCAGCGCGGCGAGCAGGTCGGGCGTGCGCGGACCGACCACGCTGAGCAGCGCCCAGTCGTCGGTGGCGTCGGTCGGGTCGACCCGCAGGAAGAAGCGCATCGAATCGAGGTAGGTCAGCAGTGGCGCGGCGGCGCCCGGCTCGACGTCGATCCAGGTCCGGCCGTCGAGGTCGGCGACCTGCATGTGGTGCTCGACGTGGCCGTGCGGGGTGAGGACGAGCGACTCGGTGCCCCGGCCGTCGGGCAGTTCGGTGAGGTGCTGGCTGGTCAGGCTGTGCAGCCAGGACAACCGGTCGTCGCCGGACACCGCCAGAACACCGCGGTGGCTGCGGTCGACCCAGCCGGCGTCCTCGGCGAGCGCCCGCTGCTCCCGGGACGGGTCGCCGTAGTGCCAGGCAACGCCCTCGTCGGGCGGCTCGGCGGCCACGGCGCCGGGCCGGTCGAGCAGGGGCGAACGGTAGGAAGTCACACCTTCAGTATCGCCGGTCGCCGGCCGGCCATTCCCGCGGCGGGGCACCGGGCCGGCGCAGCCACTACGCTGCGCAGGCGTGAGTGACCATGTGCTCGGTGTCCTGGGCGGCGGGCTGATCGACCCGACCACCCCCCTCCTGCGGGCCGACGACCTCGGCGTCCTGCGCGGAGACGCCGTCTTCGAGACGATCCGGCTGCACGAGGGGCGCCTGGACGCCCTCGACGCCCATCTGGGCCGGCTGGTGCGGTCCGCGGCGGCCCTCGGCCTGCCCGACCCCGACCTCACCGCCTGGCGGGCTCTCGTCGACGAGGTGGTCGCCGGCTGGGGTGAACGGGGCGAGGCCATGCTGCGGCTGGTCCTGACGCGGGGGGTCGAGGGCGGCCCGCCGACGGCCTTCGCCCTGATCGCGCCCGTCCCCGGTTCGACGCTGGCGGCCCGACGGGACGGCGTACGGGTGGTCACCCTCTCCCGCGGCGTCTCCTCGACCGCCCACGACGACTCCCCCTGGCTGCTCGGCGGCGCAAAGACCACGTCGTACGCCGTGAACATGGCCGCCCAGCGATACGCCCAGGCGCTCGGCTCCGACGACGTCATCTTCGTCAGCACCGACGGCCTGGTCCTCGAAGCGCCCACCGCGACGGTCGTCTGGGCCATCGGAGAAACCCTGCACACCCCGCCGACGACCGTCGGGATCCTCGACGGGACGACGGTGCACACCCTCTTCGACCACGCCGGCGCGCACGGATTCGCCACCGCTGTCACGACGACCACGGTGGCGGGCCTGCACGCCGCCGACGCGGTCTGGCTGGTGTCCAGCGTCCGGGGGGCGGTGGCGGTCACCGCGATCGACGGCACGGAGCGCGGCGACGGCGGCCTCACCGCCCGGGTGCAGTCCGCCGCAGGCCTAAAGGCCGTTAAGTAGGGGTCTGGTCGGCGGAGTAGTCGAGGGTCACGACATTTCTGCATTGCGGCCGAGCCTCCGCGCACGTAGCGTCTCAGGTACACGAGAGAGGAGGTGGTCCTAGGTTGAATAGCTACTGGACTCGTGAGGTGGCTGTCCGCTAGCCGCCGTCTTTTCTGACCCGGTTTTGCCGAGGTCGCCGATGTGCGGCGCGGTGAGTACCAGGCAGCCACCCGACCCCCGGGCCGCCGGTTTGTCCAGCCGGCCTGTGTCGTCACCGTACGACGCAGCCCCGCCCGGGGGTCGTTTTATGTTCCAGGCTTATGTTCCAGGCCCGGCGGCGTCAGCCGCTGATGCGCTCGAGCCGCGCCGACAGATGCGGCTGCAGGGGCTGGCCCATCGCCGCCATGTCCATGGCGTAGAGCAGCGCTCCCTCGACGATCCCGTACAACCGGTGGTTGCCCGAGACCTCTTTCGCGGTCTCGGTGCGCGCGACGACGTCGGTGGCCATCTCCCACTGGGTCGCGGTCTTCGCCGTCCCGACGTAGATCTCGGTGATGCCGGTGGCGTGCGCGAGCATGACCTCGAACTGATCGCCCTCGCCGGGACGCCACCAGCCGACCTCCCGGTGCGACGGCCGGATCACCCCGCCGTCGGCGTCGAGCAACCACGACTGCGACTCGTAGGACAGGAACGGCCGCCCGTCGTGGGCGAACCGCACCTGCTGCCCGTAGTCGAAGTCCTCGATCGTCGGGTAACCGCCCTTGCCGACCCCCCGCCAGGTGCCGACGAGCGGCAGCAGCGGAAGCAGCGCCGGGTGCAGGTCCGGACCGGACCGCAGGTCGTCGGTGTCCGCCGGAATCGGGATTCCGTCCACTGTGGACACCTACCGCTGGGACAGCCGGTAGGCGGCGTACGCCGACGAACCTGCGAGCACGAAGCAGCCGGCGACCAACACGACGAGACTCACGGTGGCGAGCACGGGTCGAGGGTAACGCGGCGGCACTGCTGCCGGGTCAGGCCAGTTCGAGTGTCACGTCGGTGACACCGCGGTCTGCGGCCACCGCCTGCTCGGCCTGGGCACCGGGGGCCAGTGCCCGCAGCGTCCAGGTACCGGGCGCGGCGAAGAACCGGAACCCGCCCGAGGCCCCGGTCGGCACCTCGGCGGTGAACTCTCCCGAGCCGTCCAGCAGCCGGACGTACGCCGACGCCGCCGGGGCGCCGTCACGCACGACCCGCCCCTGGATCACGGTTTCGGTGTCGGCGACGCCGGCGAGCGTCGCGTCCTGGTCAGGTGCTCCACACATGGTCAGGCTCCCTTCTGGACCGGAACGCCCACCAGCGAGCCGTATTCGGTCCAGGATCCGTCGTAGTTCTTCACCTTCGAGTGACCGAGCAGCTCGCGCAGCACGAACCAGGTGTGCGACGAGCGCTCACCGATCCGGCAGTAGGCGATCGTCTCGCGGCCGTCGTCGAGACCCGCGTCGCCGTAGAGCTTGCGCAGCTCGTCGTCGGACTTGAAGGTGCCGTCGTCGTTGGCCGCCTTGCTCCACGGCACGTTGATCGCCGACGGGATGTGGCCGCCGACCTGGCTCTGCTCCTGCGGAAGATGCGCCGGCGCGAGCAGCTTGCCGGAGAACTCGTCGGGCGACCGTACGTCGACCAGGTTCTTGGCGTTGATCGCCTTGACCACCTCGTCGCGGAACGCCCGGATCGAGCTGTCCTGCGCCTTGGCCTTGTAGGTCGTCGCGGGACGCTTGGTCGGGTCGCTGGTCAGGGTGCGCGACTCGAGCTCCCACTTCTTGCGACCGCCGTCGAGCAGCTTGACGTCCTGGTGGCCGTAGACCTTGAAGTACCAGTAGGCGTAGGCCGCGAACCAGTTGTTGTTGCCGCCGTAGAGCACGACGGTGTCGTCGTTGCCGATGCCGCGCGCCGACAGCAGCTTCTCGAACTGCTCCTGGTCGACGAAGTCGCGGCGGACGCCGTCCTGCAGGTCCTTCTTCCAGTCCAGCTTGACGGCGCCGGGGATGTGCCCGCCGTCGTAGGCGGATACGTCTTCGTCGACCTCGACGAAGACGACGCCGGGGGTGTCGAGATTCTTCTCCGCCCAGTCGGCGGAGACGAGCACGTCGGATCTGCTCATGCGGTAGCTCCCTTGTGATTGGTGGTACGGACGATGATCAGATACGTCTGACATCCGAGGCACAGGCCGAAGGCGGCGTTGAGGAACGCCGCCGCGAGTGCGATGCCGGCGGCGGCCAGGCCGAGCGCCGGGATCCCGACGAGGAAGCCGGCGGTCCCAACGGCGGCGAACACGAAGCCAACACCCTGCGCGAACCTCGGCGGCGGCTCCGGCTCGCGTTGTGCCGGTGAGTGGAGGTGCGGGGCCACGGCCCGCCGGTAGAGGACGCCGTACGGCGCATACCGCAGCCCGGCGAACGCCCCCACCGCGAAGACCAGCGTCTGGGCCAGTAGCAGCCAGCCGCTGCCGGTCACCAGGACGACCGCCAGCACCACGGTCGTGATCCAGGCGGAAAACCGCAGACCACGTGAATCGACGTGCACGGAGGGCTCCTGACGGTCGCGTACGGGCGGGCATCAGGCGGCCGGATCGATCAGTCTCCTACGACGAACGGCCGCCGAGTCAGGAGAGTCGACACAGGCAGCTGCCCACGCGGCACAGATCCACCGCGCGGCGAGAGGTGAGCAGCATGCTCATGCCGGCCACCCTAACAGCCGGCGCCGCCGCGCATCAGTCCGCGGCCCGATCCCGGGCGACCGCCGCGCGGACGTCGGCCAGGCGGGGCTGGCCAACCGCCCGGGTGACCACCCGACCGCTCCGGTCGACGATCAGGACGGTCGGCGTACGCCGGATGTCGAGGGCCCGCACCTCGTCCAGATGGGATTCCGCGTCGACCTCGACGTGGGCCACGCCGGGGGTGTCGGCGGCCACGCGGGCGAGAATCGCGCGGGTGGCCCGGCACGGCGCGCAGAACGCCGAGGAGAACTGCACCAGGGTCGTGTCGGCCGCCGCGGGATCCACGCCCAGCCCGGCGAGGGTGGCGTCGGCGAGCAACTCGGTGGCTTCCGGCGCGGGACGCACCCGGCCGTCGCGGCTCCGCCAGAGCAGGCCCATGGCGGTCGCCCCGACGAGGACGACGGCGAGAACGACGACACCGGTCACCGCTCCAGGGTGCCACGAGCGCGCGGCGGAGCGTTATGGCGCCGTGAGCAGAGCGTCGCGCCGCAACACGACGTGGTCGACCCGGCCGGCAGCGACGATCCCGCCCGCGGCCGGATGCACGTCGGTGACCTGCACCCCGAACGGCAACCGCCCGAGCGGCACCTCGAAGCTCAACGCGCCGAGCACCTGCGACAGGGCCGCCCCGGCCAGGCTGCCCTGCCCGGTCTTCGGGGCCTGCGCGCCGATCCGCAGCGCGTCGCCGGACACCGCGACCGTGGCGGTCGCGGTGATGGATAGGCGCTGGCCGAACACGGTCAGTGGTGCGGTGATGGCCACGCCGTCACCGGACTTGTGCAGCTGCAGGCCGGGCACCTTGCTGGCCGAGGCGATGTCGGCGTAGGGCACGGTGACCTGTCCCTGCACCCGGTCGACCGGGACGTTGCTCACCCGGCGATGGATGACATCGCCGGCCGGGATGTGCGCGCCGATCAGGTGTACGTCGACCGACAGCCCGGCGAGCTGGGAGACGTCGACATCGTGCGCACTGACCTCGATGTCGTCGTACCGGCCGTCGGCGAGCTGGGTGAGGAACGGCCAGCCGTGCACCGTGACGTCCGGCTTCTGGGTGAGATTCAACTGGTTGCGGAGGTCGCCTGCGGCGATCGATTCCGCGGCGAAGGCCGCCGCCCGGTCGGCGAGAACGAGGAGGAGGACGAGCACCACCAGCGCGATGAGCAGCTTACGCACGGTCAGCCCACCACGATCCGGCCGACCACGTAGGCCACCGGGGCGGTGGCCGCCAACGGCAGCGCGATCTTCAGGTAGGGCAGGGCGAGCCACCACAGCGGGGCGGGGCGGGGCGTCGCGGACTTCTCGATGTAGCTGACGCCGACGGCGACCAGACCCGCGACCAGGCCGAGCACGATCCCGACGAACACCGCACCGGCCCGGGTCACCTGGCCGACGCCGTCGAGCCGCCAGGCGGCGGCCACGGCCGCGACGGCGGCGCCCACGAGGGTCGCGAGCGCACCGCGAGGCACCTGGTCGGAGAAGCGGGGTAGGGGCAGCACCACGTCGACCAGATGCCCGACGCACACCGCAGACCCGACGGCGAGCACGGCCGCCGACGCGAGATCTGCTCCCGCGGGTATGCGGTGCAGCACCAGCAGCGACGCCGAGCCGACGGTGAGCGTCACGAGGGTGGCGACGCCGGCGATCGACGCCGTGGCCCGGACCCGGACCACGCCGCGGCACAACTGGTGCACGAGCATGGCCAGGAACGCCAGCGCGAGCACGGACAGCAGCGCGGCCAGGCTCGGTGGGGCGTAGACCGCCGCCGCGATGTCGGCGCCGGCCGCCGCGGCCAGCCCGAGCACCAGGGTGCCGATCCGGCCAGGCAGCGCCAGCCCGGTCATCCAGGCGAGCACCATCAGCGCCTGCACCGCGGCGAGGGCGACCACCAGACCGGACCACCCGGCCGCCGCCGGTATCCCGGCGAGCGCCGCGGTGACCACCGCCGCGAGACCCGCCGCCTCGAGGTGGGCACGGTGGATCCGCGGCGGCGCGATCGCCGGATCGGTCTGCGTCACGGGCCGACCGGGTCGGACCGGTCAGCCACGGGTGCGACCTCGTCGACGCCCGCCGTCCGAGCACGGATCCACCGCCCGATGTCGCTCATCAGCGCCGGCGTCGTCCCGAGTTCCGCGTGTCCCATCCCGGCAATGATCCACAGGTCGGCGTCCGGGCCTGCAGCCGCGGCCAGGGCCCGGGGGTGTTCGACCGGGAAGTAGAAGTCACGGTCGCCGTGCACGATCAGCAGCGGAGTCGGCGGGATCCGTCCCACGACCTCCACCGGCGACTCGGGGACGACGTCCCAGTGGTTGACCAGCCGGGTGCGCATCAGGCATCGGGCGGTGGCCCGGCCGAGCGCGGTCTCGCAGAGCCAGTGCACCCGCCGCATCGGCAGCGTGTCGCGCACGAACCACCGGGACAGCGCGCTGACGCTCACGACTGCATCGACCCCGCCGCGGAGCGCGGCGTGCCGCAGCGCGACCGAGCCCCCCATCGAGAAGCCGAGCGTGGCGATCCGCTCGTAACCGCGCTCGCGCGCGGCCTGGACCGCCGCCTCCAGATCCAGCACCTCGGCGTCGCCGAGGGTCGACCGGCCGGGTGAGTCGCCGTGGCCGCGGAAGTCGCAGGCGATCACCCCGGCGAACGTCGCTGCCGCCTCCAGGATCCGGCGGACGCTGTGCCGGGACACCGAGCCGGTGAAGCCGTGGCCCACGACCACGGCGAGCGAGCGGTCCGGCCCGGGCAGATGGACGCCGGACAGTGCCAGGCCGTCTTCGGTCTCGGCCTGGAGGGGCTCGCCGTAGTCGCCCGGATCGGGGGTGCTCACGTGGGTTATCCTTCCCCACTACAGGGTCCGGGCAACGTCGGTCGGCGACGCCGGGTCCTGTCGTCGTTTCCGGACCCCCGCAAAGGGAGTTGCCCCGTGGACCTGTTGCTGATGACCACGGCACGCCAGCCCACCGCCGAGGTCCTGCCTGCGCTGGGGTTGCTGCCCCACCGGGTGGCGGTCGTCCGGCCCGAGATCAGCGTCATGCTCGACGCGCCGGCGGTTGACGCCGTACTCGTCGACGCCCGCCGGGACCTGTCGGCCGCGCGCAGCCTGCTCCGTCTGCTCAGTACCACGGGCGTGGCCTGCCCGGTGGTCGCCGTACTCACCGAGGGCGGGCTGGCCGCCCTGGCCGCCGACTGGGGGGTCGACGACGTGGTCCTCGACACCGCCGGCCCGGCCGAGGTGGAGGCGCGGCTGCGGCTCGCCGTCGGTCGGCGTAGCGGCAGCGAGAGCGCGACGAGCGCGCTGACCCGGGTCGGTGACCTCGCCGTCGACGAGGACACCTACACCGCACGGCTGCGCGGGCGGCCGATCGACCTGACCTACAAGGAGTTCGAGCTGCTGAAGTTCCTGGCCCAGCACGCCGGCCGGGTCTTCTCCCGCGCGCAACTCCTGCAGGAGGTCTGGGGCTACGACTACTACGGCGGGACCCGGACGGTCGACGTACACGTACGCCGGCTGCGGGCCAAGCTCGGCGCCGAGCACGAGGCGCTGATCGGCACCGTCCGCAACGTCGGTTACAAGTTCGTCCGCCCGACGGCAGGCGGCACGAGCACGGAGGCGGACGCCACGGTCCAGCAGTGACCGTCGACGTCGCATCCCCGGGGCGGCTCTCTGCGGACGAGATCGCCGAGGTGTTGAGCCTGGTCGCCGCGGCCGATGCCGCCGACGGAGTGAACCCGTTGTCGGAGCAGGTTCTGCTGCACCTGCGGCACGGTGGTGACCCGGCGGCCCGCAACCTGCTCGCCCGCGAGCGCGGCATCCTGGTTGGTTACGCGCACCTCGACACCGACCCGATCGCCGGGTCGAGCGCCGAGCTCGCCGTCCATCCCGACCACCGCCGGGCGGGGATCGGCGCGGCCCTGCTCGAGGCGCTGGAGCGGGCCGGCCCGGACGGCCGGCTCGGGCTGTGGGCCCACGGCCGGCTGGCCGGTGCCGGGGCCCTCGCACGCAGCCACGGCTACGTCGAGGAACGGGTCCTGTGGCGGATGCGCAGATCGCTGGACACCCCGATCGACGAGGTGCGGCTGCCGGCCGGCGTCCGCCTCCGCGCGTTCGTCCCGGGCCAGGACGAGCAGGCCTGGCTCGAGGTCAACAACCGCGCGTTCGCCGATCACCCCGACCAGGGCCGCTGGACCCTCGACGACGTGTACGAGCGGGAGCAGGAACCGTGGTTCGACCCGGCGGGATTCCTGCTGGCCGAGAGCGAATCCGACGGCGCGCTCCTCGGCTTCCACTGGACCAAGGTGCACGGGGGCGGGCAGCACGAGGAGCCGATCGGCGAGGTCTACGTCCTCGGGATCGACCCGGCGGCGCAGGGCAGGGGACTCGGCCCGACGCTCACCCTCGCCGGTCTGCGCTACCTGCAGGCGAAAGGGCTCACCCAGGTCATGCTCTACGTCGACGAGTCCAACTCCGCGGCGATGCGGGTCTACGAGCGGCTCGGGTTCACCCGCTGGGACGTCGACGTGCAGTTCCGACGCGGAGACAGGCCCAAACCTGGACCGGTCGGGTGAATCTGCCCGGGCGTTCACCATCCGGACACTCGGCCGATCGGCTACGGCGATCTCGAGGTCAAGACCTGTTCATGGTCCGTTAACCGCGCCAGGGCCGAGCCGCTACCTGCCTTACCTACCGTCCGAACTATCGCCGGCAAACGGGCCGGTGCATCTCGTCTCGTGCGGAGGACCCGTCTCGTGAAGCACCGCTTCGCCACCAGCGCCTGCCTGCTCGCCGCAGGCGCACTCGCGCTCGCCGCCTGTGGCTCGGACAACAACAGCTCCTCGGCGTCGGCCGGCAGCACCAAGGCCGCGAAGACGTCCGACATCGCCTGTGCGAGCGGGCAGTTGCAACTCGCCGGCTCGACGGCCCAGACCAACGCCATGTCGGAGTGGATCAAGAACTACCAGAACGCCTGCTCCGACGCGACCATCAACTACGGCGGTGGTGGGTCCGGCCAGGGCGTGCAGAACTTCCAGGACGGCACGATCGACTTCGCCGGCTCGGACTTCCCGCTCGCCGCCGGGGAGGAGCAGAGCAAGGCCAACGCCCGCTGCAAGAGCGGCCCGGCCATCAACCTGCCGATGGTGCCCGGCCCGATCGCGGTCGCCTACAACGTGCCGGGTGTGAAGAACCTCAGCCTGTCTGCGGCGACGATCGGCCAGATCTTCTCCGGGAAGATCAGCAAGTGGAACGACTCGGCAATCAAGAAGGACAACCCGGGCGTCAACCTTCCGTCGACCGGCATCCAGTCGTTCCACCGGTCCGACGGATCGGGAACTTCCTACAACTTCACCAACTACCTGAGCCACGACGCCAAGAGCGCCTGGACCTACGGCGCGAACAAGGCCTGGCCGGCTCCTGGCGGTCAGGGCGAGAAGGGTACGGCGGGAGTCGCGCAGGGCGTGAAGTCGACGCCGGGCGGCATCGGCTACATGGAGCTCTCCTACGCGACGCAGAACAACCTGCCGTTCGCCAAGGTGGGCAACGCCGCGGGCAAGATGGTCGCGCTGACCACGGCGAATACGCAGAACTTCCTGGCCAAGGCGACCGTCGGCAGCGGTAACAACCTGCCGCTGACCTTCGACTACGCCAACCCCGACGCCAACGCCTATCCGAACGCGCTCGTCACCTACGAGATCGTCTGCTCGAAGGGCAACCCGTCGGACAAGAAGGCGCTGATCAAGAACTTCCTGACCTACCTGGCCAGCTCCAGCGGCCAAGGGGTGCTCCCCGGGCAGTCCTACGTGAAGCTGCCGGCCAACATCCAGTCCAAGGTCCAGGCGGCCATCAAGACGGTCAGCTGACCCGGGCTAAAGGAACCGGATGCAGGAGGACGTGGTCTCCGGAGGCGCTGGCGACGGGTCACCCCGTCGCCAGCTCTCCGCGGACGGACGCCAGCTCACCGACCACAACGCCTCCCGGGGCGACGCGGCGTTCCGAGGACTCACCAGGACGGCGGGAGTCTCCGTTCTGGTCCTGATTGCGGCGATCGCAGTCTTTCTCATCGCCAAGGCCGTGCCGGCGATCCAAAAGGACACGGTCAACTTCTTCACCTCGAGCGCGTGGAGCCCGGACGCATCGCCCTCGGTGTTCGGTATCGCGGCCCTCGCCGCCGGCACTCTGGTGAGCTCGGTGCTCGCGCTCATCATCGGCGTACCTATCGCCGTCGGGGTGGCGTTGTTCATCAGCCACTACGCACCACGCCGGCTCGCGCAGGGGCTGGGCTACATCGTCGACCTGCTCGCCGCGGTGCCGAGCGTCGTCTACGGCCTGTGGGCGCTGGTGTACCTGGTGCCCGCCATGGTCCCGCTCTCGAAATGGCTGCACACCTACCTCGGATTCATCCCGATCTTCGCCTCGGACGGCACTTACGGAAAATCACTGCTTGTCGGCGGTGTCGTCCTGGCAGTCATGATCCTGCCGATCGTCGCGGCAATCAGCCGCGAGGTGTTCCTGCTCGCTCCCCGCGAGCACATCGAGGCGGCCTACGCCTTGGGTGCGACGAGGTGGGAGACGATGCGCATGGTCGTGCTCCCCTACGGTCGGCCCGGGGTCATCAGCGCGACGGTCCTCGGTTTCGGCCGGGCACTCGGTGAGACGATCGCGGTCGCACTGATCCTGCCGGCCAACTACATCGCGACACTGCACATTCTCGAACCCAAGGGAAACTCCATCGCGGCCAACATCGCCAACGTCTACGGCGACGCCGGTGACATCGGGCGAGGTGCGCTCATCGCCTCCGGGCTGGTGCTCTTCGCCATCACACTCGTCGTCAACATCGGCGCCCGGCTGGTCGTGGCCCGCCGACGCGAATTCCGGGCCGCGACGTGACCGCGCTGACAGTCGACCAGTGGGACGGCGGCGCATCGCTGCGCGGCCGGCGGCTGCCCAGGTGGAGCTTTTTCGCCGTCGCAGCAGCGGTTCTGCTCGCGACATGGGGCGTATTCGCGATCACCCCGCTGCAGGGACGGGTCGACTACTTCGTTGTCGCCGTTCCCGCCTACCTCGCGGTCCAGACGATCGTGGCCGCGGTGGTCGAGGGCGGCCGGCGGGCGAAGGACCGGCTGGCCACCCTCGCGTTGGGCGTGTGCTTCATCGTCGCGCTGATCCCGCTGGTCGGCGTACTCGGCTACACCATCGTCAAGGGCGTCGCCCGGCTCGACCCCACCTTCCTGACCCATTCGATGCGCAGCGTCGCCGAACAGGACGCCAACGGCGGCGCCTATCACGCGATCGTCGGGACCATCGAACAGGTCGGCATCGCGACCCTGATCGCGGTGCCGATCGGGCTGCTGGTGGCGATCTACCTGGTCGAATACAGCCGCGGCCGGCTCGGGCGGGTGGTGAGCTTCTTCGTCGACGTGATGACCGGGCTGCCGTCGATCGTCGCGGGTCTGTTCATCTACGCCTTCTGGGTGCTCGCCCTCGGCATGGGCTACTCCGGGTTCGCCGGGTCGCTGGCGCTGCTGGTGCTGATGCTGCCGACGATCGTCCGCTCGGCGGAGGAGGTCCTGAAGCTCGTCCCCAACGAACTCCGGGAGGCGAGCTACGCCCTCGGGGTGCCTAAGTGGCGGACGATCATGCGGGTCGTGCTGCCCACCGCGATACCCGGCATCGCCACCGGGATCATGCTCGCCATCGCCCGGGTCATCGGGGAGACCGCACCGCTGCTGCTGACCGTCGGCTTCGCGTCGTCGATCAACAACAACCCCTTCAGCGGCCCTCAGGAGGGCCTGCCGCTGTTCGTCTTCACCGAGTCCGGGCTGCCCAACCAGACTGCGCTGGACCGGGCGTGGGCCGGGGCCCTCACCTTGATCATCATCGTGATGGTGCTGAGCCTGCTGGCTCGGCTCGTTGCCCGATTCGCCCGCGCCCGCGGCTGACCGAGGAGAGAATCCTTCCATGGCCAAACGCATCGACGTCTCCGGCCTCAACGTCCACTACGGGAAGTTCCTCGCGGTGGCAGATGTGTCGATGTCGATCGACCCGCGCACCGTCACCGCACTCATCGGGCCGTCCGGATGCGGCAAGTCGACGTTCCTGCGGACGCTCAACCGGCTGCACGAGGTGATCCCCGGCGCGCGGGTCGAGGGCAAGGTCCTGCTCGACGACGAGGACATCTACGGAGCCGACGTCGACCCGGTCAACGTTCGTCGGGTGATCGGGATGGTCTTCCAGCGCCCCAACCCCTTCCCGACGATGTCCATCTACGACAACGTCGTGGCCGGCATCAAGCTGCGTGGCCGGCACAGCCGGTCGGAGATGGACAGCGTCGTGGAGCGGTCGCTGCGCGGCGCCAACCTCTGGACCGAGGTCGCGGATCGGCTCAAGCGTCCCGGCGGGAGTCTCTCCGGCGGCCAGCAGCAGCGGCTGTGCATCGCCCGGGCGATCGCCGTGGAGCCGCAGGTGCTGCTGATGGACGAGCCGTGCTCCGCACTCGACCCGATCTCCACGCTCGCGATCGAGGACCTCATCGGCGAGCTCAAGGAGCGCTACACGATCGTCATCGTCACGCACAACATGCAACAGGCCGCCCGGGTGAGCGACCGCACCGGGTTCTTCACCCTCGCCGGCGTCGGCGAGCCCGGTCGGCTCATCGAGATGGACGACACCCAGAAGATCTTCAGCAACCCGACCGAGAAGAAGACCGAGGAATACATCACCGGCCGGTTCGGCTGACGACCCGGCGCACGGCCCGGTGGGTCAGACGGTGCACTTCTTGTCGGAGGCGTTGATCGCACCGGGCTGGCTGGGCTTCGGCGTGGGCTTGGACGACGGCTTGGGCGACGGCGACTTCTTCGGCGTGCCGCTGCGGTGTGCCGCCGGCGACTTCGTCGTCACCGTGCTGTCGTCGATGATGTCCTTCCACAACCGTGTGCCCGCGGCCTGGTCGAGGAGCACCTTGCCAGCGTTGGCGGGGTATCCCGGCGGGGCATAGTCACGATTGGCGATCGGCGCCGTGAAGAACGTCGCGTGGGCCGGGTCGAGATGCCGCAGCCGGCCGGCCAGGTTGTAGAGGTCGGTGATGTGCGTGCCCTTGTCGAGCGTCACCGAGCGGGTCGCCGCGTCGAGGAAGGACTTCAGCCGGCCCGGGTTGAACAGGATCCCCTTACTCGTCGCCACCCGGATCACCGAACCGAGGAAGCTCTGTTGGCGCTTGATCCGGTCGAGGTCCGAGCCGTCACCGAGGGTGTACCGCGCCCGGACATAGGCCAGCGCCTGGGTTCCGGTGATCATCTGGGTGCCCGGATGCAGCCGAAGTCCGCTCTTCGGATCGTCGACGGTGGTGGGTGAGCAGACCGGTACGCCGCCCAACGCCCGCACCATGTTGGTGAAGCCGCTGAAGTCGACCTGGACGAAATGGGTGATCTTGATCCCGGTCATCGACTGCACCAGCCGGATCGTGCAGGCCGGCCCGCCCAGTTCGAACGCGGAGTTGAAGGATCCCTGGTAGGGCTTGGTCTGCTGTCCGCCCGACTTCTGACAGGACGGCACGTGCACCCAGGCATCGCGCGGGAAGCTCACCATCGTCGCCTTCGCACCCGTCGGCGAGATGTGGGCCAGGATCGTGGTGTCCGACCGCGCACCGCTCACCTCGCCGGGGCTCGTCTCGAAGGACTTGTCCGCTCCGGCGCGGGTGTCGGAACCGATGAGCAGGAAGTTCTGCGCGTGCAGTTGCCGCGTCGCTTCCTTGATGTTCGGGTCCTTGGTGGCGAGCACATTGACCCGGTGGATCTGGTCGTCGTAGTGCTGGTAGGCCGCGTAGCCCACAGCGGCCACCGCGACCAGAAGACACGCCACCGCGCCCGCGATCCACACCGCGATACGCCCCCAGCGACGGCGTGCTCCACCGTGATGCCGGTGACGTCCGCGTTCGTCGTCCGCGTCGCGCCTTGTCCGGGACCCGTGCGGCCTCGCGTGTGTCACGGCGCTTGGACTCCTCCGCGCGTCGTGGAGGCCCGTCAGACGGGCCCCCGGAAACAGTGACTCGTCGAACATGGCGGACCCAACGCGCCCCGCGTCCGCAACAACGGCAGATGCTACGGGGTAGCACCGCACCGGCGCGAATCAGGTCGACGTTCTCCGGCGACGCTCACCGTGTGATGCCGGTGTGCCCCAACGAGTAGCGGCCGGGCTGCGGCCATACGCACAGTCCGTGCGGACCGGTGCCGACCGGAATCTTCTTGATGAGATGTCCGTCGGCCGTGCTGATTGCATAAACCACGTTGTTGTACCTACCGGAGACCCAGAAAACTTTACCGTCGGCCGAGAGGTTGCCCATGTCGGGGCTGCCGCCGCCGGGGATGCGCCACTTCGCCATCGGGCGGCGGGTCGCGAGATCGACGACCGTGATGCTGCCCTCGCCGCGGTTGGTGACGAAGAGCCGCTTCCCGGTGCGGTCGACGTACAGACCGTGGGCGCCGACGCCGGTCGGCTGGAAACGCAGGACGTGGGTGGCGGCCCCGTCGATCAGGTACACGCCGTTGGCCACCATGTCGGCGACGTAGAAGACCTTGCCGTCGGGTGAGAGCTTCACGTCCTGCGGCATGCCGTCCGACCGCTGCGGCAGGTCGATCGTGCGCACCAGCCGCCGGTGCTCGACGTCGACGACCACCATCCGGTCGCTGAACTCACAACTGGCCAGCAGCAGGCGTCCGTTGGCGGTGAAATCCATGTGGTCGACGCCACCGCATTGCGGCAGGAACAGCGAGTGTTCCCGCCGCCAGGTGTGCGGGTTGTAGAAGTCCAGCCGCCGGTAGGCTTCCGCGACGACGATCGCGTAGCGGCCGTCCGGGGTGAAATACATGTTGTACGGGTCCTGCACCGCGATCGGACGCCCAGGCTTGCCGTTCTTCGGATCGATCGGGGTGAGACTTCCGCCGGGTACCGCGTCGGCGACGGCGTAGAGCGTCTTCAGGTCGTAGGACGGCACGACGTGCTGCGGTTCTCGTCCGACCGGAAAACGGTTGATGACCCGCATCGTGTGCTGGTCGATGACGTAGACGTCGTTGCTCTTGGTGTCCGGCACGTAGACCAGCGGCCGGTCGCCGCGCACGGTCGGACTCAGCATCCCGGGGCCGGCGGCCGCGTAGACGTCGGTCGGCGACACCGGGGGCGGCATCCCGGGCAGCAGATCCGATCGATGCGTCTTCGGAGGCGGTGCCGTCGGCGACGGGGCCGGACTCGAGGGGGCGGGGCTCGACGGGGCCGGACTCGAGGTGGCCGGACTGGCCGGCGACTCGGCACGAGCACTGTGCGGAGTCGTCGAGCAGGCCGTCGCCAGCACCGGCACTGCCAATACGGCGCAGATGACCACGCGCCCCCGCCCGAGCCTCACGACTGCAGGAGCCTACTTGCCGAGACCGGCCGCAGTCCGCGATTCGTCAGATCCTCGAGCACGCCGGGCATCGCGACCACCGTGCCGGGATGGCCGAAGTGCATGCTCACCACCGATCCGGGCCGGGCCGCGGCCAGGTTGCGCCGCACCGCGTCCGGTCCGGGATCGGTCCAGTCCAGTGAATCGACGTCGTAGGAGAGGCAGATCGGGTAGCCGGCGGCGCCGGCCACCTGACGGATGAGGGGGGTCGAATGCTGGGCCGACGACTGCCTGAAGTGCGCGCCCGGTGAGCCGGTCAGCTTGTGCAGCAGGTCGCGGCAGCGGTCGACCTCGTCCCGTACCGCGGGTTCACCGAGATCGGCGAGCACCGGGTGGGTCCAGGTGTGGTTGCCGAGCTCATGCCCGGCGCCGGTGATCTCCTTCGCCATCTCCGGGTTGGCATCGAGCCACACCCCCACCGCGAGCACGGTGACCTGGGCACGGTGCGCGGCGAAGATGGTGAGCAACTCGCGGGCGATGCCCGGATCGCCTGCCCCGTGGAACGTCAGAGCCACCTCGGGACGATTGCGCCGGCCGTGCACCACCTCGTGCGCGGGCCCGCGGGGCACCGCCGACCGGGTCGGAGCTGGTCGGGTCCCCGTCGGTGATGCGGTCGGTGATGCCGTAGGCGATGCGGTCTTCCGGGGTGCCGCAGCGCGGTGACCGGCCGCCCGTCGCCCGGCCACGCATCCCGCCGCTCCGGCGAGAACCGCGAGACCGATGACCGTGCGCCGGGGAATCGGTGAGGACACGGAAGAAGCGTACGGGCGGACGGTCGGATTTCCGCGTTTCTCCAGGTCCGGGCAAAGTAATAGCAAGTGCACGATGGGCGGCCGATGACGCCGTACATCGACGGTTCTCCGACCGTTATCTCGCAGGTCGTGAAGGCGAATTTCGGAAGCGGCGTTCCCGCGCACATCGGATTTCTCATCGTCCAATTGGCGACGACGCTGATCCTTTATGCAGGTCCCGGCCGGGGACTAGAGCTCCGGGCCTCGGGTGCGTACCTCGTCGACGGCGGTCATCGCCTCGCGGAGCTCGGCGAGCCAGCCATCGGCGTGCTCGCCGACCAGCCGCACAGACCAGACCAGGGCCTCCGAGCGCGACCGCGCCACGCCGGAATCGACGAGGGTGTCGAGGACCTGTCGCTCGGGCTGCCGGAGCCGGGTCATCACCGGCACGGCGGCCGTGGTGAACAGCTGACGGGTCTCGCCCACCTCGGCGCCCCAGGCGACCTTGCGGGCGTAACGCGCTTCCGCCTCACGGGCGATCGAGATCCGCTCGTCGCGGGTCTCCTCGCGGAATCTGCTGATCCGGCCGGCTTCGGCGGCCGCCCGGGCCTCCGGTGTGGCGTCGCTCGGCACCTCCGGGGGGTCGAGTCGGCCGACCACGACGATCTCGTCGCGATCACTCGTCACCGTGGGCGCTGTGGCGAACCACCCGTCCGGCAACCGGCCGGCGAACCACGCCGGGGCATCCCCCACCGGTGGTAGATCGACGTGCTGCGGACGGCCGCCCCGCCCGCCGGCCCAAGGGGGACCGGACCATCGTCCTCGTGGCATCCTGCTCACTCCTTCAGTTGATGATTACATCATTACTCCCTTACTCGAACTACACAAGTAAGCGGGATACGCCGAGGGTGAACGTCGGGGAATTACACGATGTGTAGTAGGGCGCTCACCGACCGCCGACGAAGTCGATCTCGGTTTGACAGGGCCACTTGGCTTACGGAGGCTGACTCCATTCACATCGTCCTCCCCGGACATCCACGCGGATCGCGGCCGTCGTAGCACGCGGGTCGCCCGACCGGGAAAGGCAGGGCGTTCGGGGCAGGAGCACGAGCAATGGCACGACACGCAGCGGCCAAACATGGAGCGCCTTCGCGCTGGCCGCGTCGGGTGAAGATCATCGCACCGCTCGTCGTCCTCGTCGTCATCGCCGGTGCCATCACCGCCTTCGCCCTCGGGCGTACGCAGAACCACCCGCAGGCGGCCGCCCCGCCGACCGGTCCCTGCTCGCTCGGGACGATCCGGCTGTCGGTCGGTGCCGATCCGGACGCGGTGGGGTGGCTCCGCGACCTCGCCGATCGCTACACCGCCGCCCGGCACGAGGTCAACCACCAGTGCATCACCCCCCAGGTCGATGCGCTGTCGACCGCGGACGCCGGGCTCGCGCTGCGGACGACGCCGGTGCTCGGCTCGACTCCGCCCGCGGTCTGGGTGCCGGAGTCGACGACGGCGCTGAACCTCGTCCGCGCGACCCCCGCCAGCGCGGCGGTACTGCCGGCGACCGCGCCCTCCATCGCGACGTCTCCCATGGTGCTGGCGACGAGCGCCGATGCCACCCAGGCGATCCAGGCCGCCGGGCAGGGGCCGACGCTCGCCAAGGCCGTCCTGCGGGCGGCCGCTGATCCGCACGGGTGGGGAGCACTCGGCCATCCGGACTGGGGCGTGATGCACTTCAGCATCCCCGATCCGGAGACGACCGCGAGCGGCTTGGCGACGATCTCGGCAGCCGCCGCGACCACCGCGGGCGTGGCGCCGCAGGACCTGTCGAAGACGATGTTCACGTCCTCGTCGGTCCAAGGTGGACTGCGTGCCCTGAATGGGGTGACGAGCACCGACCAGGACAGCGACGCATTGCTGTCCGCCGCCCGCCAGACCACGTCCGATGAGTCGCTGCGCAGCAAGCTCGGCGTCCTCGCCGTCCCGGAGCAGGACGTCTGGCGCTACAACGACGCATCGCCGAAGGTGCCGCTGCACGCCAGCTACCCGTGGGACGGCTCGCTCGGCGCCGACTACCCGTTCGTCACCACCCACGGGCAGTGGATGGATCCCCAGACCAACAAGGCGGCGACCGACTTCGCGAACTGGCTGCGCAGTGCGCCGGCTCAGGACCAGCTGGCCCGGGCCGGCCTGCGGCACGCGGACGGATCACCCGGCGCCCTGCGTGGCACCGGGATCTCGAAGGCCACGTTCGGTCCCACCCCGCTGCGCGGGGAGGGCGCGGCGGCCGCCGGACGGACCGCGTGGGCGCTGATCACCCGCCGGGTCTCCGTTCTCGGTCTCATCGACGTGTCGGGATCGATGTCGGAGGTCGTCCAGCCGGACGGTCAGACCAAGCTCGACCTCGCCCGGGCGGCCGCGGCCGGATCACTCAATCTCTTCTCCGCCGGCGATCAGATCGGGCTGTGGGAGTTCTCGACCGGGCTCGACGGCGCCCGGCCCTACAAGGAACTGGTGTCGCTCGGGCCGGCCGACGACAAGATCAATGGCATCGACCGGAGGGACGCGTCGGCGGCGGCGTACAAATCGCTTCAGGCCACGGGCGGCACCGCGCTCTACGCCTCGGTACTCGCGGCCGACGACGCGGCCAAGAACAACTACGTGACCCACGGCGTCAACACGATCGTGCTGCTCACCGACGGCCGGAACGAGGACGCATCGGGCGGCCCGGACCTGCCGACGCTGCTGAGCGACCTGCAGCAGACGGCCCGGAGCGACACCCCGGTGCACGTGATCACGATCGCCTACGGCAAGGACGCCGATACCGACGCGCTCGCCAAGATCGCCAAGGCATCGGGCGGGAAATCGTTCGTCGCGCCCGATCCGAGCACGATCGACGACGTCTTCATCAATGCCCTCGGCGCGGTCGGTTCGTGATCAACCGGCCCCTCGGACCATCGCGCGACCGGCCGATGCGACCCGACGGCCGGACCGATAGCGTCTCGCAGAACTAACCGGTGTCGGAGGTGTGGTGCTCGTGCGGGCATGGATCGATGGACTCGAGTCGACGATGTGTTTCGTCGACGGGGAGTCGAGCGGCGATCAGCCGCAGCAGGTGGTACGGATCCGGCTCCACGTGGAGGGCCGCGGCGGCACCCTCTCGGTGGCGGTGACCGGCGGCGGCCTCGTCACCCCCAGCCCGGTCTCGGCCGATCCGGCCGACGGTGAGCTCTCGGTGGAGGTCGGCGTCGTCGGCTGGACCGAGCACCCAGCCGGAACCGCCGTACCGGTCACGGCCACGGTGCACGATTCGGACGGCGAGCAGCTGGCCAGCCGCGACGGGGAAGTGATCATCTCCGAACCGGGCTGGACGATGTGGATGGTGCCGCACTTCCACTACGACCCGGTCTGGTGGAACACCCAGGCGGCCTACACCTGCCGGTGGGACGAGCTTCCGGACGCCCAGGCGACCCGCGGCGACGTGCAGCAGGCCGGCTTCGACCTGGTGCGGGCGCACACGGAGGCCGCCCGGCGCGACCCCGACTACCGGTTCGTGCTGGCCGAGATCGACTATCTCAAGCCCTACTGGGACGCCTTCCCCGAAGAGCGGGCCATCCTGCGCCAGCTGATGGCCGACGGACGGCTCGAGCTGATGGGCGGCACCTACAACGAGCCCAACAGCAACCTCACCAGCGCCGAATCCACCGCGCGCAACGCCGTCTACGGCATCGGTTTCCAGCGCGACATCATGGGCGGCGACCCCGAGACCGCGTGGCAGCTCGACGTCTTCGGCCACGACCCGCAGTTCCCCGGGCTGATGGCCGACGCCGGCCTGGCCAACAGCTCCTGGGCCCGCGGGCCCTTCCACCAGTGGGGCCCGATCCGCAACCCCGGCGGGGAGAACAAAGACGTCACCCGGATGCAGTTCCCGGCCGAATTCCGCTGGCTGTCCCCGTCCGGGCACGGCGTGGTCACGAGCTACATGGCCGACCACTACGGCTCGGGCTGGGACATGGCCTCGGCCACGACCCTCGCAGAGGCGGAGGCGTCGGCGTACCGCAACTTCTCCGAGTTGGCGAAGGTCGCCTCGACCAAGAACGTCCTGCTGCCGGTCGGCACCGACTACACCCCGCCGACGCAGTGGGTCACCGAGGTGGCCCGCGACTGGAACTCCCGCTATGCCTCGCCGAAGTTCGTCTGCGCGATCCCGCGCGAGTTCTTCGCCGCCGTACGCCGGGAGTCGGCCGGCGGTGCCGGGCTGTGGCCGCAGACCCGCGACATGAACCCGGTCTACACCGGCAAGGACGTCTCCTACATCGACATCAAGCAGGCACAGCGCGCCGCCGAGGACGCGCTGGTCGACGCCGAGAAGTTCGCCACCCTCGCCGGTCTCCTCGCCGGCGCGCGGTACCCCGAGGTGGCCTTCGACAAGGCGTGGCGGCAGTTGGCCTACGGCGCCCACCACGACGGCATCACCGGAAGCTTCTCCGACCAGGTCTACCTCGACCTGCTCACCGGCTGGCGTGAGGCGCACGACCTCGCGGTCACCGCACGGGACAACGCACTCGAGGTGCTGGTGTCCACAGTGGACACACGGGCCGACTCGGACGCCGACCGTCCGCTCGTCGTCGTCAACCCGTTGTCCTGGGCGCGCACCGACGTGGTGACCGCCCGGATCGACCTGCCCGGGCCGGGCACCCGCGGGCTCGCCGTCGTCGACGACGCCGGCGCTGTCCTGCCGGCGCTCACCGAGCATGCCGAGCACCACGCGGACGGCACGCTGCGATCGACGACGTTGACCTTCCTGGCCCGCGACGTGCCGGGCGTCGGGCACCGCACCTTCTGGGTGCGGCCTGCCGACTCGGAATCGGCGGGCTGGTCCACCGTGGACGGCGTCGAGGCGTCGAGTGACGCCTACACCGTCCGGCTCGACCCGGCGCGTGGTGGCGGCATCGCCAGTCTCGTGGAGCGGGCGAGCGCGGCCGAACTCGTGCGCGACGGAGCCGTCGGCAACGAATTCCGACTCTACGACGAGCACCCCGCGCACCCGACCTTCGGCGAGGGTCCCTGGCACCTGCTTCCGCGCGGCCCGGTCGTCACCTCGGCCGACGGAACGGCCGAGGTCGCCGTGCAGAGCTCGCCGATCGGGCAACGGATCACCGCCCGCGGGCGGCTGGCCAGCCTGACCTACACCACCGAGCTCCGCCTGCTCGACGGCACCGGCCGGGTCGACGTACGCACCACCGTCGACGGCTTCGCGGGAGCCGACCAGCTGCTGCGGATGCGATTCCCCGCCGACATCCCCGGCGCCATGCCGGTCTCGGAGGTCGCCGACGCGGTGATCGGCCGCGGCCTCGGGCAGCCCGACGTCGACACCGCCGAGGCACCGTGGACGCTCGACAACCCGGCCTACACGTGGTTCGGAGCCGGTAGCACCGCGCGGGTGCGGATCGGCGACACGGTGCGCGCGATCGGCGTCGCCGAGGTGGTCGCCGACGGCGGTGAGCTGTCCGCCGGACATCTCGACGGTCTGGTCACCCAGCTCGGCCGGGTCGGGGTGACCGTCACCTCGTCCTCGCCCGAGCGCGCCCGTTACGGCGGACTTGACTTCGACTCCAACCTGCCGGACGTGCGGATCAGCGTCGGTGGCCCGGGCAGCAACGCCTTCACCGCGCAGGTGCTCGACGCCGTCGACGGCTCCTACGCCGCCGAGCTCACCCGGCAGATCACCGCGCAGGGCAGCGGGCGCGTGTGGGTCCCGGCGAGCCGCACTCTGGCCGAGCAGTTCGTGCCGAACGCCGACGTGCGCGGGGTCCGCGACCTTCCGGTGCTGATCGTGGCGGCCGCCGACGCCGACGCGACCCGGGCCGCTGTCGCGGACCTCATCGGCGACCTGGCCGATGCCACGATCGACGTCACGCAGGATTCCGCGCTCCCCGCGGCTCCGCAGGACGAGCCGTCGCTCGTCGACCGGACCGTCGGGGTCCTCAACCGCGGTATGCCGAGCTTCGTGGTCGACCCGTCGGGCGCACTGCACCTGTCGCTGCTGCGGTCCTGCACCGGTTGGCCGTCGGGAGTGTGGATCGATCCGCCGAAGCGCACCGTGCCGGACGGCTCGCCGTTCCAGCTGCAGCACTGGAGCCACACCTTCGACTACGCATTCGTCGCCGGTGCCGGTGACTGGCGGAGCAATCGGATTGTCCACAGTGGACACTCGTTCAACCATCCGCTGCTCCCCCGGTCGACCGCGCAACACGACGGCACGCTGCCCGCGCGCGAGACCCTCATCTCGGTTCAGCCCGACACGGCGATGCTCGAGACGTTCAAGGCCACCGGTAACCCGCTGTCGCGCGGTGACTCGACCGTCGCCGACCCACGGCGGCAGGTGACGGCGCGGCTCTACGAAGCGCACGGCAGCGCGACGGAGGCGACGTTGCACACCGTCGTACCGTTGAGCGACGCGCATCACGCCGACCTGCTGGAGAAGTCGGGTGAGGCGCTTCCCGTCGGCGATGCGGTCACCGTGCCGCTCGGCGGCGCCGGGATCGTGACCGTGACGGCCCGGCCGGAGTCGACGCATCAGGGAGACGGCGTCGTCCTGGCCCCCGAACACGAGCCTGCGCAGCCGGTCTACACGCGCTACTGGATGCACAACAAGGGTCCGGCGCCGGTTGGCTACCTGCCGCTGGCCGTGCACGTGCACCCGGCCGAATTGCGGGCCGACGGGCCGGTGTCACTTCGGGTCACGGCGGCCTCGGATCTCGTCGACGCCGCGATCAACACCCGGGTGCGGATCGGCCTACCGGACGGCTGGAGCGCTGACACGACCGAGCAGCTGGTCGGGCTCGAGCCCGGTGCCCACACCGAGTTCGAGGTCACCGTCACGCCGGCCACCGACGCCCGCGCCGGGCTGTACCTGGTCTCGGTGCAGGCCGACGCACCCGACGGTCAGGTCGTCGAGGATCTCGCGGTCGTGTCGGTCGGCGGAGCGACCGACGTGTCGACCGAGCTCGCCGCGAGCATCACCGCGGATGTGGTCACCGCACCCGCAGGCGAGCGGACCGAGTTCGAGCTGGCGATCAGCAGTACGGCACGCAGTGAGCTGCACGGCGAGGTGGCGCTGATCAGTCCCTGGGGCACCTGGGACCTGCTCAGTCCTGCGGCGGCCGGGTTCTCGGTCGAGCCGGGTGGCAAGTCCAGCGTGCGGTTCGCCGCCGACGTCCCCGGCGGAGCGCCGGCGGCCACGACGTGGCTGCTGGCCAAGGTGATGTGCGCCGGCCGGGTGCTCTACACCGAGGCCGTGCCCTTCGTCGTCGTGGGATGACTCACCAACACCACCACGAGGCGGTGATCGGCACCGTCGCCGGGCGAGGAGTGCCCGCGGAGCTGCTCGAGCAGCGGCTCGCCGCGATGTATGCCTCTCCGGCGGCGGTGGCGCTGCCCGCGCGCGGCGACATGGAGTGGCGGCGGCTACGCCGGTGGGTCGCCCAGCTGCTCCTCACCGAGGCGCTCGTCCGGGCCGAGGCGGACCGGCTCGGCGTCACCGCCGAGGCGGCACCGGCGGCGGATGTCGCCGAAGCGGTCCGGCTCGCCGCCACCGGCAGCCTGGCGGCCGCAGCCCTCTCGGCCCAGCCGCTGGCCCGCGCCCTCTTCGACCGGGTGAGCCGCGACATCGACGTCGACGAGTCCGCCGTACGCGCCTACTACGACCGCAACCCGGACCGGTGGCGGCGGCCGGCCCGGTGTCGGCTGCGCCATCTGCTCGCGGACGACGAGGACGGCGCCCGCCGGGCCGTCGACCGGCTCGACCGGGAGGGCGAAGTCTGGTCGCGGGCGGTCGATGATCTGCCGCATCCGCTCGGTGCGGCGATCGCGGGCGCCGAGCCGGGCACGGTCGTCGGCCCGGTCGCCTCGGCGTTCGGCTGGCACGTCGTCCGGGTCGACGAGTTGCGCCCGGCCGGGATCACGCCGTACGACGAGGTGCGGCCGGGCATCGCCGACACGTTGCGCAAGTCAGCGCAGGCCGACTACTTCGAGCGCTGGCTCGAGCGCCGCCGCCGCGAGCAGGTCGAGGTCGCCGAGGGCTACGAGCACCCCGGCAGCCCGAATCAGCCCGACTTCGCCCACCATCACTGAGCGACGTCCTTGTCGCGGAGGACGAAGACGCCCCAGCCGAGGTAGCGGCGGCCGTACTCGAGGTAGGAGCGGCGTCCGGCGGCGACCCGGCCGGCGAACTCCTCGGCATCCGGCTCGTCGGCGTGCTCGCGGAGCCAGGTGTTCGCGGTCATCCATTGCGTTGCCATGTAGCGGTCCCAGCTGTCGCCGTCGGCGAGGACCATCTCGACCAGGTCGGTGCCGCACTCCTCGAACCGATCGAGGGTGCCGGACAGCGAGGTGAACTCGTCCGCGCCGAAGCCGAGCGCCTCGAGCGCGCCGGAGGGTGGCGGGTCGATCAAGTAGGGCTCGCCGACCAGCAGCAGACCACCCGGCTTGAGCGCCGGCTTCATCAGCTCGAGCGTGCCGACCAGACCGCCGCCGATCCATGTCGCGCCGATGCAGCTGACGATGTCGAAGGCCTGCGGTGCGGCCTGGTAGTCCTCCGCCTTTCCGTGCACGAGTTCGACCTGCGCCTCGACAGTCAGCTCGGCGGCCCTTGCCCGGGCAGCCTCGAGGAATACCTCGCTGACGTCCACGCCGACACCCTGTATCCCGTAGCGGGACGCCCAACTGCACAGCAACTCCGCCTTGCCGCAGGCCAGATCGAGCAGCTGCAGCGCCGGTTCGAGCCGGCAGATTTCACCGACGAGCGCGAGCTTCTTTTCGGTCAAGGGGTTGAGGATGCGATGCGCCGATTCGGCCCGCTCGTGGAACACCAGGTTCATGAGGCTCCTCTGCCATCGTCGTCGTGGCACGGTAGGACGGACGGCGTACCCGGCCCAACCGATTTCTTCGACGGCCGGAGGTTAGCGTTTCTGTCATGGCCGACCAGCTGTCCAATGGCGAGCAACTCCTCGAGATCAACGGCGTCGACCTCTGCGTCGAGACCTTCGGGAACGCCGAGCACCCGGCCGTCCTGCTCGTCCATGGGGCGGCCGCGTCGATGCTGTGGTGGGACGCGGAGCTCTGCGAACGGATCGCCGTACACGACCGGTTCGTGATCCGCTATGACAACCGCGACACCGGCAGGTCGACCAGCTACCCGCCCGGAAAGCCGGGCTACTCGCTCACCGACCTGGTCGGCGATGCGCTCGGCATCCTGGATGCGCTGGGCGTCGAGCGGGCCCACATCGTCGGCCAGTCCATGTTCGGCGGGATCGTCCTCGTCTTCGGGGTGGACCACCCCGACCGGGTCGCGTCGTTGACGTTCGTGTGCACCAGCACGGGGGACTCCGGTCTCCCACCACCCACACTCCGGCTGAACGCCCCCGCTCCGCCGGATTACACCGACCCGGCCGAAGTCGTCGACTTCACCGTCGGGTCGACGAAGGCATACGCCGGCGACTCGCCCCTCTTCGACGAGACCGCGATGCGAGCACTCGTAGAACACGACGTCGCCCGTGCCACCAACATCGAGTCGACGCTCACCAACCACTACGCCATGGACATCGACGGCCCGACCGGCGGCAGCTTCGGTGACATCGACGCTCCTACCCTTGTCGTGCACGGCGACCACGATCCGGTCTTTCCCCTTGCCCACGGCGAAGCGCTGCGCGACGCGGTGCCTGGCGCCGAGCTGGTGGTGCTGCCCGGTGCGGGCCATGAGGTGCCGCGAGCCTTGTGGGACGTCTTCGTACAGGCACTCGTCCGGCACACGTCGTAGCGGGCTGCGCGCCGCTCTTAGTGGAATTGCACGCCGCTTAGTGGAATTGCACGCCGCGCGCGATCGCGACGGCGAGGATGAGTGCGACGACGAAGTCGACCGCAGCACAGAACGGCGGCCACCATCTTGTGTTGGCGACGAATCTCGTGCGGTGCTGCCACAGGTCCTTCAACCCGTGGCCGGCCAGACCGCCGACGATGAGCCAGGCCGAACCCGTGACCCCGGCCGCCGCGACGACGACGAAGGCCCCGGCGACGACGCATTCGACCGCGATGACCTTGCCGCGGCCGTCGGCGACGCTGAAGCCGATGTAGACCGCGGCGATGAGAGTGAGACCGAGTGCATAGACAGTCGCTCGGTCGAGCCACCAGAAAGCGAACGGTGATGCAGCCTGGATGACGCCGACGACGATCCCCCACGCGATCGGCACACGGAGGTCGGGGCGGCTCGCTGACGCGTCGCTGTCCATTGCCGCTTCCCGTCCGCGGGCATCGTCGGTGGACCGGCTACCAGGACCGTACGCGGGGTGTGGACAGCGCGAGCGGCGTTCGGGGCGGCGTCCCTAGAATCGAACGCATGTTCGATAGCAGTCCGGTGGGACCTGAGTGGGCGTCGCGGCTGGCGCGGACCGACCTGGACCGGCTCGGCGACGACGATCTGGTCGAGGTGATCGACGGTTGGGACCGGCTGGCGTCGTGGGCGCAGGCGCGGCAGGCCGGCGCGATCGCGGTGTTCGCCGCCCGCCGCCCGCCGGTGGACTCCGACGATCATGGGGTCGGGGTGAGCGAGTTCGCCGCGGATGAGTTGGCGGTGGCGCTGCGGCTGTCCCGCCC